>CBDTUP010000015.1:0-16589 GCA_965363685.1 uncultured bacterium
CTGCCCCGTTTCTGTGGAGAAGCGCCAGCAGATCGCCGCGGTCGTAGGGGATCTCCGGTGCACGCGGTAGCGGTCAACGTTCGTTCGGTTCGCGATTTCGATCGCGCGGGTCACGTCGCGATCCCGTTCAGAGGCACCTCGGCGCAGCCCTACGCACGCTGCTACGCTCAACGGCCGTGGCGTTGGCGCGAGTGTGGCTCATAATTGCAGCGCTTCTGGTTGCGACGGCATGTACGTCGGTGTCGACAACGGAACCCACCGGAGCGGATAATGCGCCGGAGTCCACCACCGGGCCCACGACAACGACCACAGGCCCACCAGAAACCACGAGTACCGCTTCGAGCGTCGTCGTGACCCAGCCTCCGCCTGTGCTTTCTGTGGAGGCAGAGGCATACTTGAACGAAGCTCTTGCTCTCATGCAGGACTGGTCGATCAACCGTAACGTAATCGATTGGGAGCGGCTGGAGCGCACTGCATTCCAGCTTGCGGACGGCGCAGAGAAACCTGAGGACACGTATCGGGCCATCGAGTCCACCGTTCGAGGACTGCGCGATGACCACAGCACATTCATGACTCCCAGTCAGGCGCGGAGCTTCGATCAGGGTACGGCGAGCTTCGACGCCCCCGCCGTCGAGGTGATGGAGGACGGCATCGGATACGTGAGCATCGGCAGGTACCGGGGGAACATCGGGCCGCAGGCAGACGAGTACGCGGCCGCTCTTGCCTCTGAAATCGCCGAGGCGATGGAAGATGCCTGCGGATGGATTGTCGACTTGAGCAGCAACACGGGCGGCAACATGTGGCCGATGATCGCAGGGCTCGCTCCATTGCTGGGCGGTGAGGGTCAGATAGGCTCATTCACCTACCCCGGTGGGCTCGTGGAGCCTTGGACGCTCGAGGACGGATCCGCGTGGTGGGATGAGGAGCGCATGACTACCCATGGAGTTGAGATCCCATCGGCCCAGCCGCCGGTGGCCGTTCTGATCGCGGGACGCACGGCTTCGTCGGGCGAGGCGACTGCGATTGCATTCCGGGGGCGGCCCGACACTCGACTGTTCGGGCAGGCCACGGCTGGATTGACGACATCCAACGAGCCCCTGTACCTGTCGGACGGCGCCATGCTGGCTTTGACGATGTCGGTCTTCACGGACCGGAACGGCGATACCTTCGGCCAGAATGTCTCGATTCAACCGGACCAGTCCGTCGAGGGTGACGCAATCCCCCTCGCTGTCGATTGGCTCCGTACCAACGGGTGCTGAGTTGCGGGGCAATCCATCGTTGGGCGGCAGCCACTGAGCCCACGATCATTCGGACCTTCGGACCGCAAGGTCTCATGTTGAAGCTGCGGCGCTCGGCACACGAGGTCGGTCGAATCCTGCGGGATCTCCTGGAAGATTGATTGGAGACGGGTTCGAGCGAAGGCTCAGGTCTCGTTGGACCGTACGAGCCACGGTTCGAACTGCTCTGCCATCTCGCCCCGCAAGCGGGCATCCACCAGGGTGCCCGCTTCGGTGTGTGACTCTTCGATCACTGCCCCGTTTCTGTGGAGAAGCGCCAGCAGATCGCCGCGGTCGTAGGGGATCTCAAGCGCCACCCGGTAGGCGGTAGCGGTCAACGTTCGCTCTACTGCCGCCGAGAGATCCTCTACGCCTTCTCCCGTATGTGCGGAGATGGCGATGCCCTCGTGAATGGTCGCCAGTCGTTTGGCGGCTGCTTCGTCGGCGACGTCGGTCTTGTTGATCACGAACAACTCCGGTACCTGCTCTGCGCCGATCTCGCCGAGCACCGACCGGACGGCAGTTATCTGGGAGTCGGCATCTGGATCCGAACCGTCTACGACGTGCAGCAACAGGTCGGCATTTTGGACTTCATCGAGGGTCGATTGGAATGCTTCTACGAGTTGATGAGGGAGATCGCGGATGAAACCCACTGTGTCTGAGAACAGACACGGGGTTCCACCGGGAAGTTCGGTACGTCTGACCGACGAATCGAGGGTCGAGAAGAGCTGATCCTCCACCAGAACTTCGGCATCTGTGATCCGATTGAGGAGCGTCGACTTCCCGGCGTTGGTGTAGCCCACGAGGGCAACTACCGGCAGCTTGGACCGGACCCGAGCTTTGCGCTGGTTTTGGCGAGTTGCCGCTACCTCTTTCAGTTCCCTTTTCAGTCGGGAGAGGCGCTCGAGGATCCGTCTGCGATCGGTCTCGAGCTTGGTTTCGCCGGGACCACGGGTGCCGATTCCGCCGGCCTGCCGGCTCAGTTGAGTGCCCTTGCCCCTCAGCCGCGGGAGGTGGTACTCGAGCAGTGCCAGTTCCACCTGGAGCATTCCTTCTTTGCTGGTGGCGTGCTGGGCGAAGATGTCCAGGATCACTGCCTGTCGGTCGACAACGTCGCATTCGAACATCGCCTGCAGATTGCGCTGCTGTGCTGGGGTGAGGGAGTTGTCGAAGACGACAACGTCGATGTCGAGGCTGTTGCTCAACTCAACAGCTCGCTGCGCTTGTCCTTTGCCGATGAGAAGGCCCGGCTCCAACTCGGAGCGGGTGAGCAGTTCGGTGAAGACAGGTTCTGAACCGGCAGTCTCGGTCAGGCGACCGAGTTCGGCGAGAGACAACTCTGCGGTAGCCGTCTGTTTCGAGGAAGTGCTTACCCCGATCAGGTACGCCCGCTGCTCGACGACCTCGAGATCAGTGACCGTGGCGGTGAGTCGCCGCCCGCCTCTTCCGGTCGTCACAGGTAGTGACCGTTCTCAGAGTCGGGCTCCTCGGTTTCCTGCTCGGCGATGATCTGTGATTCCCGTACAGCAACGACAACCTCGCCGGTGGCCGGCCAGAGGAAACGCCACGCCCCGGTTGGCACCGCCCAGAACTGGAGACCCGAGTCGACGTCCACCAGAGCTAGTGCGTCGTTGGACTTCTCCGACCCGGCGGGAACCAGCAAACCGGAGCGTGTGGCCGACTCCTCGAGTAGATGGCCGACCCGCCATCCCGACATGATCTTGTAACCGTTGTCATGACCACTCTTCATGGCCCACATGGTGCCACTCCCTGCCCCTTTTGGGAACTTGATTAACGCAAGCCTTTGGCTTGCCCGTCTTCAGCTCTCAGCCTTCAGCTCTCAGCCACATCAGAAGCGGCGCTGTCTTTTCTACTCAGCTGTAGGTTGGGGGGGAGGACCACCCTGTCGGCTCAAGCAGTTCTCCTTCGCATCATCACGAAGGCGAGTCCACCGAGGACCACGACGGCGGCGATAACGCCAACCGGGAGGCCGGTGCTCGAAGACTCATCCTCGACTGGGTCTGCAGCTGCCACGGTGGAGGTCGGGGCCGCTTCAGTCGCCGCGACCGGCGTGACAACTCGTGCAGCGAGGTTAATTGGTCCGTACGTTGACGCAGTAGTTGTTGAGGATCTGGTACTTGCCGTAGGTCTCCCCGGTTGCGGCACTTTCGTACTCCCACGTCCAGTGGACCGTCTGCATGAAGTCCTCGCCGACACCGGCGTGGCACGTCAGACAGGCTGCCGTGACTTCTGGTGCGGTTTCGAACGGTCCTGCCAGCGGTCCGAACGCGGAATGGTCCATCCCGTCACTTTCCTGCGCAGAAACAGAGACGCCCAGAGTCAGCAACATGCTGAATGCGAGTACCAATGCGCCTGTTCTTCTGATGGCCTTGGATGCCTTCACTTGACGCTCCCCGTTATCGGCACATAGCGGTCGTCACCTGACTTGTGAAAGCCTGCACTTAACCTATCCGGCATTCTGATTAGAAACAAGTTCAGCCCCCTTATTTACTTATATCAGATGACTGTCGCCTCTCATAAGTAGATGCTGAGTCAGTTTTAGATAGGATGGGGTTATGTTGACCACCAACGAGCTACAGGTTTTCCTAGCGGCAGCCGACACCGAGAACTTCTCAGAGGCAGGACGGCGCCTGGGTGTGTCACAACCTGCCATCAGCATGCAGATCAAAGCTCTGGAAGATCGGCTCGGCCTAGAGCTCTTCCAGCGATCGGGACGTCACATCTCCCTTTCTGAAGCAGGTCAAGCACTCATTCCGATGGCAAGGGAGACGATTGAGCGCGTAATTGGGATCGAGGAAACGATGGCTTCTCTGCAAGGGGAAGTCGTGGGTCTCCTCCGGCTCGCCTGCTCTACGACAGCCGGCAAGTACATATTGCCTCCGCTGCTGTCGGGACTGATGGCGCGGCATCCGCAGGTTGAGGTGGTCTGTCAAGTCACACAACGTGAGGCCGCGCTCGACACATTGCGGAGGGGCGATGCCCACATCGCATTGACGAGCCTTCGAATGCCGTTTAAGGATGTCGAATACCGGCCCTTCCTCACCGACACCATCGTCCTGGTGGTACCGCCGGATCATCGATGGGCGAAGGTCGGCAAGCCGATCCTCCCGGAGGATCTCGCCGAGGAGCAGTTCATCATCCGAGAATCCACATCGGGCACGCTCGATGCAGTTCGGCAGGGTCTCGAGTGGCACAAACTGAGCCTCGACCATCTGAACACGATCATGACACTTGGGAATGCGGAAGCCATTCGAATGGCCGTGCAGGAAGGAATCGGCATCGCGTTTGTCTCTGCCATGGTCGCACTCGAGGCAGTTGAGATGGGCAAGCTGGCGGTGGTAGAGGTCGAAGGGCTCGAGTTGGAGAAGACGCTGTACATGGCCCGCGACACCGACCGGCCGGCCACCAGGGCACAGGCGGCTTTCTGGGACTGGGCGTTCGATCCGCAAAACGAACACATCAGGCGCAGGCCAACGCTTCGCCATGGAGCGCCGCTGGCCTAAACACCTGCTGTCCACTGTGGTAGCGCTACCGCATCCCGCCCCTGAGGGCGGTGATGGCGGCAGGCGCCCCTGCGTAGCAGGGTTTGGCGGAGGCGGACGGGAATCGAACCCGCCAGGCGGCTTTCACCGCCTCAACGGTTTTGAAGACCGTGGAGCCCACCAGGCGCTCGGTCGCCTCCGGGACGGAGGGTAGCGGTTTCCCGAGGTGAGTCGCGGTGGTCGGGAACCCCTGTATTCTGGAGTTCGTGCCAGACCAAATGTCCCTCGGTGACTTGATCCGTCAGCAGCGCGCCGCGCTGGGGCTCACCCAGGCGCGCCTCGCCGAACTCGTTGGCAAGTCTCCATCCACCGTCAGAAGTTGGGAGCGTGACCGAAGCCGCCCCGCGGACGAGGCGAGCCTGTCGGCTTTGGCGGCGGTGCTGGGCCTTTCGGAAGACCAAGCGCAACAGGCGATGTGGGCGGAGGCAGCCCCACCTCAGACGGCTGATATGCCCGCATCAACACCGTCGAGTCCCGCGGCACCGGCACCCGATCCCCAACCTACGCCGGCCCAGGGCCTCCGCATTTCTGAGAGTGCCTCTGAACCCGCGACCCTCGAGGTCGCCGAATCTGCCGAGACCGCCCGCGCGACCGAGGTAGAGCCGGTCGAGCTGCCTACGCCGGTTGCTCCGCCCGAGTTGGAGACGGTCGTGTCCGAAGACATATTCCCACCGCCGAGTAGGGCGACCTCCGATCGGCGATTCCAACTTGGCGATCTCGCCGACGTGCTTCGCTCGACGAGCGCGGTATCCAGTCGCCCCAGAGTGCCGTCGTACCTCGACGACCCCACTGAGATTCGAACCTACCGACTCCGAACGATCATGACCGCCGCGCTTCTGGTCTTCATGATCATCGTGCTGTTCTGGGCTGTCGGTGAGGCCCGGGACGCCTTCAGCCTTATCTACTGAGGGCTGCCGGCCGATTGGTCTCGTGGGTTGGCTGCGCTACCCGGCCAGGAGCACTTTGAATGCCAGGCCGACGGCAGCCAATCCCGCGGTAACCAGGACTACACGGCGAAGCACCTGGTCATCGAACCGCTTTGCGAGGAACCCGCTAAGAGTCAGACCGATCAACATGCCGGGCAGCAATATCCCCGCAGCTCTGAGGTCGTCGGCATGGATCTCGCCCAGCGCCGCAAGAGTCACGAGGTTGATGGTCAATCCGATAATGAAGATGGTGCTGAGAGTTGACCGGATGGTGGCTCCCGGACTGTCGTGGTAGATGAGGGCAACCGGAGGGCCGCCGATAGCCGACACGGTCCCGGTGATACCGGAGCTCACGCCCGCCAGGAACTCGGTTGCCGCCGTTCGTCGGATAGACCAACCCGACGAGATCACGAGCGTTGCTCCTAGAACTATGAAGGCGATCACTGCATCGAGAGTTCGACGAGCGAGTGCCCCAAGGAGGAGCGCACCGAGCAGCGCGCCGGGGAATCGTCCGACGATGACCCAGGCGGCGCCGCTCAGATCGAGATGGCGGCGGTCGCGCAGGGCGATCGAGATCGTGAGCGGCAGAGCCAGGATCAGTTGAGGGATGGGCGTGAATGCCGGGTCGAGAATCGTCAGAATCGGAACCGACAAGACACCGAAACCGAATCCGACGACACCCTGCAAGGCAGACCCGATAGTCGAGACCACGAGCGCAATGATGATCTCAACAGGGGTGAACACCGGGTGAGTATTGCAGTGGGCCTCGGGTGCTCTCGAATCGCCGACGAAGAGAATTCGAAGCGGGCTCCCGGAGGAGCCCGCTTCAAGGTTAAGACGAGAGATACTTCATTCGCCGCGTGAGGACCAGCACGCGGATCCCTCTGTCCCGGTGGTCCGGGGTGGTGTCGCTACCGGAGGCGAGATGGTTCTCCCGCCGCAAGCGGCACCGATGGCCGCTTAGCGCCCGGCCACCTCCAGAGTCCTACAGAAACTTTCACTCAATGCGGACCACCTCCTTTCTCTGGTAGAAGAGATGCTGCCATACCAGAGGAGTTAAGGCCAGGACTTTTTGAGCAGTCAGCTTTCAGCCGTTGGCCATTGGCCGTTGGCCGTTAGCCAGAGCCGAGCGCTTGGTCCAGGTCTTCGAGCAGGTCGTCGACGTGTTCGATTCCCACCGACAGGCGTATGAGGTCGGGAGGTACCTCCAGCGCGGTGCCATCCACGGAGACATGTGTCATGGCAGCAGGAACCTCGATGAGAGACTCGACCCCGCCGAGGCTTTCTGCGAGGAAGAACAACCGCGTGGCCTGGGTGATCTGTCGAGCTTTGTCCGGTCCTCCGCGCGGTCGGAAGGAGATCATGCCTCCACCTGTCAGCATCTGACGGGTGGCAAGGTCACGTTGTGGGTGGGAATCGAGTCCCGGATATCGAACCTCGATCACTCCGGCGTGCGATTCCAGGAAGCCGGCGATTCGTCGCGCGTTTTCCGAGTGGCGCTCCATGCGGACGGCGAGTGTCTTTAGCCCGCGTAGAACCAGCCACGAGTCGAATGGTCCGGCGATCGGTCCTGCGGCGTTGATGAGAAACTCGAATCGTTCAAACAACTCGGGGTTTCGTGTGACGAGAGCTCCACCGACGACGTCGGAATGTCCACCGAGGTATTTGGTCGTGGAGTGGAGTACCACATCGGCACCGAGATCCAGCGGTCGCTGCAGAAACGGAGTGGCGAAGGTGTTGTCGACTACGAAGAGGGTCTTGTTCTCGCGAGAGATTTCTGCCACCGCCTCGATGTCGACGAGACGCAACATTGGATTGGTGGGGGTCTCGGCCCAGATGACGCGCGTCGAAGGCCGTATGGCGGTACGCACGAGCCGGGGATCTGTCATATCCACCGCCGACCATTCGACACCTTGCCCGGAGAGAACCCCGGCGAAGAATCGGAAGGTGCCGCCGTAGGCGTCGTTGGGCAGCAGAACATGATCACCCGGCTTGAGGAGGTACCCGATCAACGAAGTTGCGCCCATTCCTGAAGCTGTGGCTACCGCGCCTCCCGGATCGCCTGCAGCAACCCCCTCGAGGGATGCCAGCGCGATCTCGAGTGCTCTGCGGGTGGGATTGGCGGTGCGCGAGTACTCGAAACCGCGATGCTCTCCGGGTGCATCCTGGGCGTAGGTAGAGGTCGCATAGATTGGAACCACAACCGCTCCGGTCGTCGGGTCGGGTTCCTGCCCGGCATGGATTGCGTCGGTCTCAAACCGCATCAGTCAACCTCGTATCCGTTGGTTAGCATCCATTCATCGTTGAAAACCTTCGATAGATAGCCGCGGCCCGAATCGGGCAGGATCACCACAATCATCCGCTCCGGGTGGGTGAGGGCGATCTGAAGTGCTCCGTGTGCCGCCATACCGCTCGAGCCGCCGACGAGGAGCCCTTCCTCACGGGCCAGACGCCGGGTCATCGAGAAGGATTCAGCGTCGGTGACCATCACATAGTCATCCACGACGGTCCGATCGAGTGTCTGGGGCCAGAAATCCTCTCCGACTCCCTCAACTTGATATTGACGAACCTGCTCTTCAGACGCGGCAGTGAATATCGAACCCTCGGGATCGACTCCGACGACGAGGATGTCCGGATTCATCTCCTTGAGGAACCGGCCCGCTCCGGTGATAGTCCCGCCGGTCCCAACGCCGGTGACGAAGGCTCCGATCCTTCCCTCGGTGGCTTCCCAGATCTCCGGTCCCGTAGCCGAGTAGTGGGCATCGGGATTGGCCGGGTTGGAGTACTGGTCCGGTGAGTATGCACCAGGGATCTCTTCCGCTAGGCGACGAGCGACTCCGTAATAGGAGTCCGGGTCATCGGGGAGAAGCTCGGTAGGAGTTTCGATGACCTCCGCACCGTAGGCACGGAGCAGATCTTGCTTCTCCTTGGAGACCTTGTCGGGAACGGTGCAGATGACCCGATATCCGCGGACTGCGCCGACGATTGCCAGGCCGACCCCGGTGTTTCCGGAGGTGGGTTCAACGATCGTCCCTCCAGGTTGTAGATGACCCTGTTCTTCTGCCCTGTCGATCAGGTTGACGGCGATCCGTTCCTTGACAGATCCGCCCGGATTCATGTGCTCGACTTTGGCGACCAGGTTGCCGGGAGGATGGATCCGAGAGAGTTGAACCAGCGGCGTGTTGCCGATGGCGGCGGTAGCATCTTTGTGAATCACCCGGGCAGTGTATTGCCGGTCTGGCCCTCTGGGCCTTCGCCACGCCACTTCACCTCTCTGATGGGGAGATCGGACAGTCGATCCATCCGTTGCTCGGAGTGCCGTTCGGCCAACCAGGTCCGAACAGGAATCGAGAGGCAGACGATCAGGCCGGCTGTCAAGGAGATGGCACCCATGAATTCGACGAACGCCGCTAGTTCGTCGGCGATGGCGTAGTTGTTGAACTCCGTTGGGCCGAGCAGGAATGCCCAATCGTGGTCGCCGCCGATAAGTTGAAGGCGCTCGTACGGAGCATCGGCGATGTAGACGCTGGCGTCCCATGCCGATGTGCCTGCCCAGGCAAGCATCAGGCCACCCGCCATGTGGTCGCTCCGCCACCATAGGAAGTAGACAGCCAGTCCAAGTGGCACGGCTATCTGGGTAATTGTGCCGAGTGCAGCGGTCAGCGTCTCAGAGATCGGGAAGATGTACCCGATCAAGTGGCCGAGTTCGTGGAAGCCCAGATCGACGTAGCCCAGCAACGGCACTCTGGTTTCGCGTACATAGACGAAGTACGCCATCAAGATGATGGCTGCGGCAGCACTGAGCGGACGCCAGAGGTTCTTCCAGTTGGTCACACTCTGGTTATCGGGCGATTCTCGGGCGGTGTTGAGGTGAATCGGCAATGGCGTCGCGGGTGTTCAGTCGCAGGTCGCATGTACCCGCGACTCGCTACTCGCTACGCTGTCGGCCATGTCCCGATTGGCCAGATTTGCGTGGGTTACTCTCGTAGTGAACGTCGCCGTCGTCGTCTACGGCGCCTACGTACGCGCGACCGGTTCGGGAGCAGGTTGTGGACCTTCATGGCCCACCTGCGATGGACAAATCATTCCGGCCGAGTTTGACAGTGCCCGGGTGATCGAGTTCACGCATCGGGTTACCAGCGGCATTGCCGCGGTGATGGTGGCGGTGGTGGCGATCTGGGTATTGCGAACGTTCGCCAAGGGCCATCAGATCAGAACGGCGGCCTGGCTGTCCGGGATCTTCATCATTTCCGAGTCGCTGGTGGGAGCGGTGCTGGTTCTCGCCGAATGGGTGGCAGACGACGCGTCGGCGGCTCGCGCCGTCATGGTTCCGGTTCACCTCGTCAATACTTTTGTCTTGCTCGGTTCACTCGCCATGCTGGCCTGGTGGGCGTCAGACCGGGGGCCGGTCCGTGCAGCCGTCCGTCGCGACCTGGCCGGCTACCTGGGTTTCGCATTTTTGGGAGTTGTGGTGATCTCGGCAACCGGCGGAGTGACCGCGCTCGCCGACACTCTGTTTCCGTCCGATTCGATTGCAGATGGGTTGTCCGAGGCCGTCGGCGATGCGGAGCACTTTCTCACTCGCCTACGGGTGATTCACCCGGTCGTTGCCGTTGCTATTGGAGCTTTCACGGGTTGGATGGCTTGGACGTTCGGTGTCGATGCCGACAATCGGCTCACTCAACGCCTGGCGATGACCATCATCGGATTGGTGGCGGTGCAGTTTTTCGTCGGAATGGCCAACATCGTGCTCGGGACGCCCGTGTGGCTGCAGTTGACCCACCTCACCCTGGCCGATCTCCTGTGGCTGGCGCTGGTGTTCTTCGGCGCCTCCTCTCTCGAATTGGACCGAACTCCGGCCTGACCCAGCCCGAGGTGAATGCCCATCGAGACTCAGGGCAGCTGGGCGCGGAGTTCGTTGGCGGTGGTGACCGGGCGTTGGCACACGAAGTCCTCGCAGACGTATGCGAGGGTCTTTCCGTCGACGTGCCGGTCGGCCAGCAAGGGGATCGTTTCCGCCGCAATCCCGTCCGGGTCTGGGGCCAGGACCACCGCTGGGTTGAACTGCTCCCACACGACCCGTCCAAGATCCAGCGCGTTGGGTCCGGCAATGGCTACTTCCCTGTAGCCACGGTTCAAGGAGGTGAGCACAGAGAGCAGGTGCCCTACCGCACTGGGGTACTGCTCAACCAGACCGGCGCTTCCGCGGATAACTTCCTCAGCAGTGTCCTGGAGAGCGGTCTCGCCGGTGTACAGAGCCAGCATGACGAGCGCCTCTACGGCCAGCGATGACCCGGATGGAACCGGGTTGTCCATTTGATCCACCGGTCGGGTGATTAGTTCCTCGGCGTCCGCACCCGTCGAGTAGATGCGTCCGTCGTGTACGAACAGGTCGAGCATTGCCCGGGTCAGGCGCTCCGCTTCGATGTACCACCTGGTCTCGCCGGTCGCTTGATAGAGAGCGAAGAGCCCGAGTGAGAGCGCCGCGTAGTCGTCGAGGAACCCCGGGATCCTGGCGGTGCCCTGCCCCCAGGACCGCAACAGACGTCCATCCGGGGTTTGGAGGTTGCGGAGGATGAACTCGGCGTTCCTGCGCGCATGCTCCAGATACTGTTCCTCACCGAGCACCGCACCCGCTTCTGCCAATGCACGCAGGGCAAGTCCGTTCCAGGCCGTCACGACCTTGTCGTCGAGTCCAGGTCGGACCCGCTCAGAGCGGCGCACGCGGAGCTTTTCCTTGGCCTGTTCCAAGTCGTTGGCGACAGACGCAACCGTCGTGTTGAAGCGAGCGGCCACCTCCTCGAGAGTTGCCACCTGTTGGAGGTGGTTCAATCCCTCGAAGTTCCCTTCCTTCGTCACACCGAACAATGCTGCCGCCGTTTCGCCGGCAGATCCTGTTGCCTCCCGAAACTCCTCGAGATCCCAGACGTAGAACTTGCCCTCCACCCCCTCCGAATCCGCGTCTTCGGCTGAGAAGAAGCCGCCGTCCGGATGCCGAAGATCGCGGATGAGGTATTCGAGCGTTTCGACCGCAGTCTCTTTGAACGAGTCGACGCCTGTGACTTGCCATCCGCGCAGGTACAAGCGGGCCAGTTGAGCGTTGTCGTAGAGCATCTTCTCGAAGTGCGGGATCTCCCACCGCTCGTCGACGGAGTATCTGGCGAAACCGCCACCAATGTGGTCACGAATGCCTCCGTCCATCATCTTCTGGAGGGTGATCCGTGCCATGTTCTCGGCTCCCGGTGCCCAGTCTTCGCCGGCGGCTCGAAGTAGGAATTCGATTACCGGCTGCTGAGGAAACTTCGGAGCACCTCCAAAGCCACCGTGGATGGGATCGAATGTCGATTCGAGTCGTCGGTAGGCAGAAGCGAGTGCCGCGGAACTCGGAATCGAGGGGCTGGACGGTAGGTCGCGGGTGATCGCCGAGACGAGATGATCTGCCTGATGCTCGACGCCCTCTCGGCGTTGGTTCCAGGCCTCGGACACGGAGCCCATCACCCGGCGAAAAGAAGGCATCCCGTGCCGATCCTGAGGAGGGAAGTAGGTCCCGGCGAAGAAGGGTTTGGCCTCCGGAGTCAGCCAGACCGTCATCGGCCAGCCCCCTCGGCCGGTGGTTGCCTGTACGGCGGCCATGTAGATGGAATCGACATCGGGCCGTTCCTCCCGGTCGACCTTGACGTTGATGAAGAGGTCGTTCATCAACGCCGCGGTCTCGGGGTCCTCGAACGACTCGTGTGCCATGACGTGGCACCAGTGGCAAGCTGAGTAGCCGACGGAAAGCAGGATCGGTTTGTCTGCGCGCTTCGCCGCTTCGAACGCCTCCGGTCCCCAGGGGTACCAGTCGACGGGGTTGTCCATATGCTGGCGTAGGTAGGGGGAGGTCTCACTGGCGAGGCGGTTGGGCATGGCGGGAACCGTAGCGGCCGCCGGGTTCTAGCGGCGGCACCAGTCCATGTTCCTGTCAATCGAGAGCATCGAATACGCCGTCCCGCATTGACAGGAAAGCAGGAGGCATTTTCCTGTCAATCTTGCGTATCGAAAACACTGTGCTGCATTGACAGGAAACAGGAGGGGGAGTTTGTGGGTAACCCTGTGGAATACACGGGGGCACCTGTGGATAGCCTGGCGAAATGGTGTTGAAAAAAGAGGGGGGTTCACAAGTGTGCGGATATATGACATAGTGCAGCCTGAATGAGCGGATGGAATCGTTTCCACCACGCTCCCTGATGGAGGACACCCTTTATGCCACCTGCTGAGAAGACGCGTTCCGCACGTCCAAAACCCGCCGATGCGCGGGCGAAGCGCGAACGTGACCGCGCCAGCAAGCTAACCGATGAACGAGGCCGCCTGACAACCGACCTGGTTAGCCAATACCTGACTGCAATTGGCGAATACGACCTTCTTACCGCCGAACAAGAAGTCGAGCTCGCTCAGCGAATCGAAACTGGTGAGGACGCTGCCGAGAAACTCGAGAACGGCGAGTTCAAAGGAAAGAAAGAGGAGCTGGAGCTCCGCCGGAAGTCGCGCAAGGGCAAGGAAGCAAAGGATGCCTTCCTGACCGCCAACCTCCGCCTCGTGGTCGCCAACGCCCGTCGCTATGCGAACACGTCGGGCATCGATTTCCTCGACCTGATTCAAGAAGGCAACTTGGGCCTGATTCGTGCCGTTGAGAAGTTCGACTGGCGCAAGGGCTTCAAGTTCTCCACCTACGCCACCTGGTGGATTCGTCAGGCGATCACCAGGGCGATTGCTGACAAGTCCCGGACGGTTCGTATCCCCGTTCATCTCCACGACACGCTGGCTGCGGTGCGAGCTGCGCAAGCAAGCCTCAAAGCCGAACTCGGTCGCGACCCCAAGCCCGAAGAAATTGCCGAGGAAGCCGGCGTCACGGTCGACAAGGTCGAACTGGCGCTCGGTGTTGCCGACACTGTCTCCTTGGAGCAGCCGGTCGGTGAGGATGGTGCTCAGCTTGGTGACTTCATCGAGGATGAGGATGCCGCCGACCCGGTGCAGATCACAGAGGAGATGGATGTCGCCAATAGTCTCCGCCGGTCGATCGAACGCCTGCCGGAGCGAGAGGGACGGATACTGGCCCTTCGCTACGGTTTCTACGATGGCGTACCTCGCACCCTCGAAGAGATAGGCGAGGAGTTCAATCTGACCCGTGAGCGGATTCGTCAGCTCGAGAAACTCGCGTTGTGCCGTCTGCGTCACCCCTCCTTTGGCATCCGCGAGCAGGACCTCATTTAGAGCCTTTAGCCATAATCGGTTAGCCCTTCGCCCGCTGTCGGGCGATGCCGTCGGTATCTAGCCTGGATCTCGAAGGAGGCACCGATTGTGCGACTGCGAGATCTGATCTCAGCGCCACCGGAGATGTGCGGATCACACATCTCTATTGCCCAGGCAGCAACAGAGATGGCCGCGGCCGGTGTGGGATCGATGGGCGTGCTCGAAGAGGGCCGCTTCGTGGGGATCGTCACTGAGCGGGATGTCCTCGAAGCGGTAGCCGACGGCTACGACGTCGAGTCCGAGACGGTCCGTTGTTGCATGACCCGCAGCCCTGATGTCTTCTCTCCAGATACCGAGGTACATCGCGCCGCCGAGTTCCTCTTGGAGACGGGTTACCGCCACCTTCCCGTCGTCGATGAGGAGCTCATCGGGATCCTGAGTATTCGCGATGTGCTGGTTGGCGTGGTCGACCCCGGTCGGATCGTCGGCTTCCAGTGAGCATGGTTGGGTATCGAGGCCTAGTGTGAGGTTTGAGAGGGAGGTCGTGCTGTGAAACTTCACGGACTGGTTGGTGGTCGCGCTGAGGTGTGCGGGCCCGAGACGACATTGCGTGATGCTGCTGATGCGATGCTCGAGGCCGGCGTAGGATCAATTGCGGTGATCGATGGACCGCGCCTCACCGGAATCCTGACCGAGCGCGACCTGCTGCGCGCCAGCGCCGAGGGTGTCGATCCCAGTGATGAACTCGTCAGCGATTGGATGACGGTCGACCCCGATGTCACCTCACCCGAGAGCGAAGTGCGCGACGCGGCCAAGTGGATGCTGGAGATCGGTTATCGCCACCTGCCGGTGATGGAAGACGGTGAACTGCTCGGCATTGTCTCGATCAAGGATCTTCTCTGGGTGTTGCTCTCAGATAAGACCTAGGACAAGCCGCCCCACCGTCGCAGGGGTGTTCGGACTCGCTACAAGCAACTCGCGACCCGCGACTACTCCACCGGGATCCAGACTACGGCGACCTCGTCGACTGAGATGTCCGACTTTTCGAGGCTGATTTCGACGGTCTCGATGTCGGCGGCAATCCCGTCCCACTTGTCGGTGATTTCCAGCACGTCCTCGGTCAGATCATCTTCGATCACTTCTAGTTCGGTGTATTTGTCGCCCATCTTCTGCTCGGCAGTGCGAAGGCGTTCCTTCACCCGGCCTGTTTCAGAACGGCGGCGGGCGGCCCTGCTCAGCCCTCCAGACCGGCGGCGTCCCCCCAGGAAGACCGAGATGAGATCGCCGGCACCCGACAACAGCTCACTCTGGCGACGGCTTTCTACGTCACCCTCGAGTTCCCGAACCCGCCGCTCGGCGGCCACTAGCTGGTCCTTGACCCGCTTGATCTTTGTCTCGTAGCGGTCCTTGAGCTTGGCGATGGCGGCATCGGCTTCATCCTCAGCCGCTGCTTTGCAGCGCCCCTCAAATGCTGCGCGAGTTTCGTCGACCCGTGAGTACAGCTTGAGTTGCGGGTTCTTGAACACCTCGATGCTCCGATGCCGGAGCAGGTGGTTCTTCAGATCGGACTTGACCGAAGTGAAGAAGGATGCACTATCCAGCGGCGCGTCAGGGAGGACGTAGGTCGCCTCTTGCGGACGCTCGATCCGTAAGTCGCGTTGGTCGTAATCGACGGCAACCGCGGTGGCGGCATCGAAGTGCTCGGCGAGAGGGAAGAAGACGGCTTCCCACTCCTCGTCGTGGTTGATCTTGGCGTATTGATCGTCGAACGTCAGGTGCACCCGGGCAACGATGCCGGGCGCGTACTTCGACGACGCCGCCGATGCTCCGACGTCCCGCGCCCAGGGAGCGGCCGAATCCAGGTAGTAAACGGGGGTCTTGGGCGAGATCTGGGGAGCCACGACCGACTCATCCGAGGAAGTCACCGGGGTTTCAGGCTGCGTTGTGGGTGCCGGCGTTGGTTCGGGCGCCTCATAGGTCGGAGCGTCACTCATCAGCGACGCAACTTGCTCTCTGGTGAGAGGTCCGGCGAGGTAGGACATTGCCCATCGGGTGGTGAACACTCGCGGTGCCTTGGACCGCGTCGAGTGCAAGACGAACTCTCGCTTCCCGAGATCGGAGATCAGATTGTCGAAGAGTTTGATGTCCACTTCGCCGGATGCCGACTTCAAGCCTTCGACGATGCGCGCCTTGTCCCGCTCGGTCTGGAGGCGACCGATCATCCATGTGCCGGCATTGGACATGGCTTTGTAGTCGAGGTCGACGGGGTTCTGAGTTGAGAGCAACATGCCGACGCCGTGAGCTCGGGCTTGCTTGAGAATGGTCAGGATCGGCTTCTTTGAAGGCGGCTCGGCCGTTGGGGGGGCGAAGCCGAACACCTCATCCATGTAGATCAGGGCCCGCAGGTCGGAAGTGCCTGCCTGACTGCGCATCCAGGTAACGACCTTTGACAACAGGAGGGTGACGACGAACTGCCGCTCGGCCTCCGAGAGGTGGGACAGATAGAGGACGGAAGCCTTGGGTGTCCCGTCGGCTTCATACAGGAGCGACTGCACATCCAGTGGCGGGCCCTCCAGCCACGAGGCGAACGACGG
>CBDTUP010000016.1:0-16322 GCA_965363685.1 uncultured bacterium
GAGCCACCCCCGATCGAGGTATTGCGGACCTCGATCACCGTGTCCTCCTCTTGGAAATCGCGGCTGACGAACTTGAACGGCTTGAGCACGGGAACCGCCCGCTCAACGCCCGACATTGCCTCCCAAGGGAGTTGCTGAATCCGAACCCGATCGCCGAGCGCACCGATGACCGTCCTGAATCGGCCTTCGGAAATATGGGCTTCTGAGTCGATGCTCTTGAGGCGTTCCACGACGTGGGCAACGTCTTCCGACGTCGCATCCTTTTTCATCACGATGATCATGGCGCTCATTGTCGCATCGTTTCACCGGCGGGTGGTCCGTCTACGCCGGCGTCGGCCAAAGAGATCGATCGCACCACGGCGCCGGTCGGCACCGTCGCCCGTAGCCCTTCAGCGACTTCGTCCACTACGTCGGGGTCCCATAGGCTGAACAACAACGCTCCTGTCGCGTCCCCACCGAACAGCGCCAAACGGCACTGAGGATCTTCGATGAATTCGTCGGCCAGTTCCTGCAGCCAACCGGCCGGAACGTCAGGCGGAGACTCGATTAAGAGAGCACGCATCTGCGGCATGGTAACGACCGAATACCCGGACCGTTCTTAGACGTACACTTGTGGTCATGAGGCGGATCATGGTGACGGGAGCGGCAACCTGGACGGGTGGTCGCCTCGTGCAGCGACTCGAGGGACTACCCGACGTCGAGGTCATCGCGGTCGACGAGCTACCACCGACAATCGAGTTCAACTCGCCGGTCCACGAACTAGCGATAGATGAGCTGGAATTCGCCCACTTCTTCCTCGACACGCAGCCACACGTCCTGGCACACCTGCAGGCGATTGATCGAGCGGCGATTCTCGGAAGAGAGAGGTCACATAGCCGGGTCGTGATGGGGGCTCACGGGTTGTTTGGCGCGCTGCAGAGATGCACGGCCATCGAGAAGGTCGTGATGAAGTCGGATTCAGCCTTCTACGGATCGGGTCCCCGTCAACCATCGATAGTCACCGAAGCATCCGCCCCCAAACGATCCACTAGTGCTTTCTCACGCAGCATCAGGGACGTCGAGCGACTTCTGAGCGAGGTGGCCGCCGATCTTCCCCACGTCACGTTCACCACCCTCAGGCTGGCGCCGATCATCGGAGCGGACATCGACAACACCCTCAGTTCCTACTTGCGGTTGAGGGTGGTTCCGACACTGCTGGGGTATGACCCACGTATGCAACTGATACATGAAGAGGACGCGGTATCGGCGTTGCTACACGCGATCGGCCACGACATCCCCGGCACCTACAACATCGCAGCCGAAGGCCAGCTCTACTTGAGCCGGATTCTGAGATTGGGACGGCGGGTGCCGCAGCCGCTGCTGCCTCCTCAGTATCGGGCGGCGATACGGACGCTGCGGACACTCGGCCGGCGCTACCCGGGCCGACTCGAGGTCTACTTGAGGTATGGGCGGGTCATGGACACTGAGAGAATGTCTGAGTCCTTCGGGTGGTCTCCGCGGCTGACGGCGCGACAGGCAGTCCTCTCTATGTACGAACGGATCGAAGCTCCCGGAACGGCGCGATGAGCGACTCGATCACCACCCTTCTCGATCGTCTCAGCAGAGATGAACTGCGCGCGTTCGCGCGGGCCGCAGATATCCCCGGCCGGTCGAAGATGACCAAAACTGAACTCATCGAAGCTGTGCGAACCGAACTGGAAACCGCAGCCAAGACCGATCCACCACCAGCTTCGCAATCCGAGGAGGCCAAGCTCTCCGAAGCTCGCAAGCGGAGGCTGGCGGCGTCACGCAAGTTCGAGTGGATGGTCGATCGACGGCGGTCATGCACGCTCAGGACAATCGAGGGTTTCGCCTGCGGCTTGCCGGCAGTCGCCGATGCGGAACGGTGCGCGCTACACGGCGGAGTGGACATCTCCAACCTGGCTCTACCGGCTTCCGGGCATCTAGGGATCGACACCTGGCCTTCCCTCATCCGCCACCTTCTGCTGGCGTCCTACGACAGTGACGCTCTCGGATTGGACCCGGTTGTGTCGGAGATGATCTGGCACATCGCCAACTTCCTCTATTTCGAGTACTTCCGGGTGAGTGTCGAGGGTATCGAGAACGTCCCAATGGAAGGTGCCGCAGTACTCGTCGGCAACCATGCGGGAGCGTTCATCCCGTATGACGGAATGATGCTCCAACTAGCCGTCGTCAATGAGGCGAAGCTGCCGAGGCGGGTTCGAGTGGTGGGCACGGAGATACTCAATCTGCTGCCGTTCCTCTCCCACCTCTACCGAAAGGCAGGTGCGGCGTTTGCCAGCAAGGAGGACGCCCGGTGGGTTCTCGACAACGGCTACCTACTGGGAGCCTTCCCGGAAGGCGTACCGGCATTCCAGAAGCCGCATGCCGAGGCATATCAACTGCGCAGGTTCGGGAGGGGTGGCTTCGCATCCCTGGCCATCGAGGCCGGTGCACCAATCGTTCCGGTCGCCATTGTTGGGTCTGAGGACGTCCACCCGGCACTCTTCAGTTCTCGCCGGCTGGCACAGCTGTTCAAGTTGTTCTTCCCGCAGCAACGGGTCGACGAACTCGGCGTGTTCCTGAACCCGATCCCCCTTCCGGTCAAGTGGCACATCAAGTTCCTTCCCCCCATCGAACCGGATTCCTTCGGTCCGGAGGCCGACCGGCTCACCGTGCTCGAGATAACGGAACACACACGTGAGGTCATTCAAGGGGCACTCGACACCATGCTGAGCGAACGGGATTCGATGCTCTGAGCGGCCGGCGATCGCCTCCCTTGCCTGCTTGCAAAAGTTAGCACGCTGCGATATATTGCTAATTGTGAGTGAAAAACAAGACGAAGGCACCGGCTTGGCCGAACTCGGAGCGTTCATCCGTCAGCAGCGCGAGCGGTCGCGCATGTCGCTGCGCCGGTTGGCCGATCGAGCAGGGATCTCGAATCCATATTTGAGCCAGATCGAGCGTGGACTGCGCAAGCCGTCGGCGGAAATCTTGAAGTCGCTCGCCAGGGCACTCTCGATCCAAGCGGAATCGATGTATGTGCACGCCGGGCTGCTCGAGGACGGTTTCTCGCCCCCCACCGTGGTGGAAGCGGTTGAAGCCGACACGATCCTCAACACCCGGCAGAAGCAAGTGTTGCTCGAGCTCTATCGGACTCTGATCGAAGCCGATGGGATCGAGCAGAAACAAGAGGAGAAAAAATGATCGATGCCAAGAAGGCACTGTATGCAGCCGTCGGAGGCCCGATGGTCACCGTCAAGCGAGCGGGCGAGCAGCTGAAGGAACTTTCCGACAAGCTGACCGACCGCTTCGGCGAGGTGAGCGACAAACTCACCGATGACGCTCGTAAAGAGTTCGACCTGTGGGCGGACGAGGGCGAGAAATTGGTCAACAAGCTGTCCGAGCAGAAGGTCGTCGAAGACCTGAGCGCCCGGGTGGACATCGACGAGATCCAGGAGCGTGTTGGCAAGCTGCGCGACCAGCTCGAGGACATCCTCAGCTCATGGCGCGAATCGTTCGCTCCGCACGATGAGGTTGAAAAGCCGGTCGTCGAGGTCGAGAAGAAGCCTGCTGCCAAGAAGCCGGTGGCCAAGAAGACGACTACAGCCGCCAAGAAACCGGCAGCCAAGACGGCTCCTGCCAAGAAGCCGGCAACCAAGAAGCCTGCTACCAAGAAGACGGCAGCCACTGCTGCCAAGAAGCCGGTGGCCAAGAAGACGACTACGGCCGCCAAAAAGCCGGCGGCGAAGAAGCCCGCAACGACGGCCACGGCCTCCAAGTAGACGGCTCTTCTAGGCACGAACCAGCCGGCCGAAGTGCCGGCTGGTTCTCGTTAACTGAAGGCTGATAGCTGAGGGCTGACGGCGAGCGGGCCAAAGGCCCACTCAATGCTTCACCGATGGCTCGAGTTCCTTGGCCGACTCGACCCATCGGGACACCATCGACTCGGTCGGCAGGCGCCGGACGAGTTTCTTCTTCTCGTTGATCTCGATCATCTTCTTGGTGAGCGAAGCGGCGTTGCGACGGCGTAGCTCCTTGATCGTATCGACTCCGACAGCCTCGAGAAGATCCGAATACTCCCCGCCGACTCCCTTGCACCGCATCAGATCGGACCGGTTGACCCATTCGAGAATCTGCTTCTCGGAGAATCCCGTGTCCGCAGCCAGAGATCGCCGGCCCTTGCGGTCCGCCGCCCGCTTGAGAAGGGCTTCGGTCGTGCGAATGCCGTTCTTCCTCAACTTCGTTGCGGTTCGTTGCCCGATCCCTTCAACAGCACCGATGGAAGGCACGCCCACTCCTTTCCGGATGAATCAACCGATGGCTTCTGTGAAGACACACTACCGAAACGCCCTGGGCGCGCGCCCGTCAGCTTCGGGGTTGCAGCTCCCCGACGTCTTGCTCGGTGTCGACATCGCGTGGCGGCAGGTGTTCAAACCAAACCTCCCTCACCCATTCCGGATGAGCCTGGAGTAGGCGTTGTGCGCCGGCATCGCCCTCGAGACTCATCAGTCGCGCCCATAGGGAACGGTCGATGATGACCGGATTCGCCCAGGTATACCGGTACTTGGGAACAATGGCCGGCCGCTTCTCTCGCTTGGCTATTTGGAGGAGTTCGGCGACGACATCCGGACGGAGTTCAGGTTGATCGCCCATGGCGATCAGGACTTTGTCGGCACGTGATTCTCTTGTGAGCGTGTCGAGACCAACCCGCATGGAAGAGGCAATGCCTTCGGTGTACTCGTCGTTGACGACCACCGAGGCTCCTCCAAAGTCGACTTGCTCGAGAATCGCGTCGGTCTCGTGCCCGATGACAACCCAGATCTCCTCGAGGCCGAAGGATCGTATCTGGCCGACGACATGCTGGAGAAGGGGACCTTCGCCCCATGGAAGCAGTTGCTTGGGAGAACCGAGACGCGACGACGAACCGGCGGCGAGAATGAGAGCGGCAATGGACATCGACACCACTATACGAGCCGAGGAGCATCAGCCGGTCGGTCCCGGCTCGCCTAACTGTGCCGGGCCTGCACCATCTCGGCCAGAATCTCGACAGCAACCTCCTCAGCGCTTCCCGCACCGAGGTCGAGTCCGATGGGTCCGTGGATTCGATCAAGCGCGAGGGGCGGCACTCCTGCCTCGATGAGGCGCTCCAGTCGTTTGCGATGAGTCTTTCTGCTCCCCATCGCTCCGAGGTACCTGACGCCGGCCGCCAGGGCCGCCTTGAGCACCGGGTCTTCATAGCGGGGATCGTGCGAGAGGATCACCACAAAAGTGCGTTTGTCCAGGCCCAGTTGCTCCAGAGCGTCTTCCGGCCATTGGACGATCACTTCGTCTGCATCGGGGAACCTCTCGGAGGTTGTGAAGGCTGCGCGAGGATCGCAGACGGTGATCGCGAAGCCGGTCCGAGCAGCCAGGGCGCATAGTGCCTGACCGATTTCGACGGCGCCGAAGATGACCAACCTCGGTGGCCCGGCGACGGGTTCGATGAAGATTTCGAGGTCATCGACCGTTGCGATAGTCGGCCGCTCGGTTGCAATCACCGCGCGCACTTGGGATTCGATCTCGGCAACTACGTTGTCGGGCAACGCGTTCGAAAGAAACCCATCATCACCGTCGTAGATCGCTCGAGTTCCGAGCGAAGCACCTGCAAACACGCCGGCGAATGCACCCGAACGACCTGAATCGACATAACGGGCGATGTCTCGAATATCCCAAGGTTCGATGAATACGTCGATGAGGCCTCCGCAGGACAAACCCACTTCAAAGGCGACGTCGTCCGCGATCCCATAGTTGACGACCCTGCCCAGGTCTGAAGCCAGGACTTCCTGCGCATGTATGAAGATGTCGTTCTCGACACAACCGCCCGAAACCGAACCGGCCATGTCTCCGGCGGACGAGACCAGGAACCGACTGCCGAGCGGCCGCGGGGCCGGACCCTGGACACGGATGAGAGTGGCGGCAGCGACCTTCTTCCCTTCGGCCGTCCAACGCCCGGCGACCGCCAGGGACTGGGCAAGATCCATCGGATCAGCCTTCGTCGAGAAGGTGGTCGGGAACGTGATTCCATTCGAAGTGCGCACCGTCGGTGTAGGTCCAGCCTCCACCCCAGGCAAACCCCCACTTCTGGAAGATGGCGGCGATGTCGGGGTCCATACCGATCCGACCACCGTAGGGGTTGTCGCTGGGATTGATATCGATGGCGATCCCCCACGTGTGCCGTGAGATGGCGCCGCCCTTGTCGCCGCCGCGGATCAGGCGGGGGTTGTAGCAGCCGCCGGCGATCTGGAAATCCTGACGGTCGATGTGTGTCCACAGACCTTCGTTGATCACTTCATCGATGGCGGATCGCAGGTAGGGAACCACCACCCGGTGGCAGCGGAACGGTCCGAGTAGAGGAAGCGAGATGTTGACGATGTTCTCGTCCTTCCACGCCGGGTCGATGATGACCCGATCGCCTTCTCCTGTCTTCTTGTAAGAGAACTCACCGAATCGCTCCTTGACCAGGACTGTGGGCAAGACACCGTCGGGGTCCTCCGGGTCGTCAAGACTGGAGATCCGGAGTCGCACGTCCGGTAGCCGCGTCCACAGGTCGATAACGATCTCATCCTGTGAGCGGAATCCCCACACGACGATCGAAGACTTGCGTGCGAACTCGAATGAGGCGGCCGCAGACTCTGAAAAGATGAGTTCAGCCCACCACACCGAGTCATCAGGGGCGATCGCCCCGACCGTGAACCGCTGGGTGCGCCCATCCCATCCGACGAATTCCACCTCATCGCCGACCTGGGCGCCGCGCAGATTGGCAGAGGTTTCGCCGAGCACGATCGTTCCCTCGATCAATGCTTTCGCCACATCGTTTCCGATCAGTGGTGCCGCCCGGACCGGGTCGATCGCCAACGATGACATGGGGATGGAGTATCCCGGAGGAGGTTCTTGCACCACTGCACCGGCGCGGTAGACGCCCTTCATCTGAAGCGTGCCCCGATGGATAGGAACCGATCGGGCACCGTGCTCGGCCGACACACCGACGACGGCCAACTCGGATTCGGTGGACAGACCGCCCGGTTCGTAAACGCTGATGAGGGAGGCACCGGGTGTACGGCCGGCGGCATCCGCAGGAGTTGGAGGGAGGATGCCAACCACGAGTACCAAGACCGCGACGAACAATGTCGCCCGCTGGATCACGTTTGTGCCGGACATCACACCGCCAGAGTACCCCGTCCCCGCCCCCTTCCTGGTTTCCTGTCAATCGAAGGCACCAAAAACGATGTGCCGGATTGACAGGAAACTCGGGTCGGTTTTTCTGTCAATCGCGCGTATCGGAAACGGTGTGCGCGATTGACAGGAATCAAGTCTGGTGGAAGCGGGCCACCGTTTCTATGTGGAACGTTTGGGGGAACATGTCCACCGGGGTGGCGTAGTCGAGTTTGTAGCCCTCGGCCGCCAACAGCTTCGTGTCCCTGGCGAGACTGGCCGGATCGCAGGCAACATAGGCGATGGCGCGTGGATCGGCCCGGGTGATCGCCGCAACCCCGGCCGTGCCCAGGCCGGTACGCGGAGGATCGCACACCGCCACCGTCCATTCCCCAGCGCGCAACTGCTCAACTTCGGATCCGATCACCTCGACGTCCACACCGTTCGCTTCGCTGTTGTGAGCGAGGTCATCACGAGCCAATCCGGCCGACTCGATGGCCAGCACCCGCCCGGCCGCTCGGCCCACCGTCATACTGAAGAGGCCGCCGCCTGAGTAGGCGTCCAGCAGGACGTCTTCGTCCGTCACATCCAGGGCAGCCCGCACGAGATCCACCAGTGCTTCCGCGCCGGCAGTGTTGTTCTGGAAGAAGGCCGACCCGGTCACGCGGAAACTCGCCCCATCAATCGCTTCCTCGAGCCAGGGTTCTCCGCTGATCGCCTCCGGTCGGCCGCGCTTGGATCGACATACCGGGAATGACCAGTCGAACCCGGATTTCGGCACCGGCCCTGAGACCACCGCCAGTCGGTTGCCTGTGTTGATCCCAGCCCGGACTGTGATGCGATGAAGCGGCGTCAAATCCCCGGCCTCACGAAGCATCTCTTGTAGAGGTTCGGCCAACAGAGGACACTGCTCGAGGGGTTCCAGACGCCGGCTCCTGCGTTGGTGGAGAGCCGGTTGACCATCGAGCACCCGGAAATCCATTCGATTGCGGTAGCCAAACTCGGGCCCCGGCAGCACCGGAGACCGAACATCCGGCTCGGTCAGCCCTCCTAAATGCTCCAGCTGCCCGAAAACGGTTGCTCGCTTCCAACCGGCTTGGGTTGCTCTGGACGCGAACTGCCACTGGCAGCCGCCACACTTCTCGAAGTGGGGACAAGCCGGGTCGATGCGGTCGTCGGACCCTTCCACGACCGATCGCATCACTCCCCTGGCCCACGATGGGCGTTCTTCCAAGAGCTCCACTTCGACGAGTTCGCCGGGCAGGGCGCCGTCGACGAAGACCGTCTTGCCATCTGCGCGGCCGACGGCGTCACCGCCGTGGGCCATGTCATGGGTGCGAAGCGTGATCAGGGCAAGACCTCGTCGAGGATCTCCACCAACGATCCTTGGAGCCAGGACAAATAGTCGAACAAGGCCTGGTCCGACTCGCTGGAGAAGCCGCCCGGCAATCCGGCACGAGCCGATTGGACCAGACGGGCCTCCGTCAGCACACGCAACCATGCCTCGGCCTCGGCCGTGGATAAGACAACCCCGTCGGCGCCTGCCTCAACGGTCAGCGAGAACGCCGATCTATCTGCCGCCCGCCCGTGCTCGAGTTCGTTCGCGAGCAGTCGGCGAAACTCGGCGTCCGCCGCCGCATCGTCGGGGTAGGTGTGCAGATCCAGACGTACCGCGGCCGGGTCGGGCTCGTACTTTCCAACCGAGTCGAGCAACGCCGGAACCAGCGAAAGCAACTCGACCTCCCAGTTCGCCAAGGTCATGCGCACGCCTCCCGCACAAGGGGCAAAAGGTTCGCTCATGCGCGCTCCAACGTGGCCAGCAGCCCATGAACCTGAAGACGAAAGCTGTTCAACTCGGAGTGTTCCCGTGTCCCCGAGATGACAGTTGCACTCCCTCTCCTGTGAATGTCGAGCATCGCCTCCGTGGCCTCAGTTCTGGACATGCCAAGAACGCGCCGAAAGACGTACGCCACGTAGGCGGCCAGGTTCACTTCATCGTTCCAGACCACGACATTCCAGGTCTCCATGCATTCGACGCTAGCCGAACGAAGCCGGATTGGGGAGACTCCGATAGCGAACCCGACCAGACCAACCCGGGCAGGAATCAAACCCAAGGCGCGAAATCATCCTTCCAATTCTCGACCCAATACATTGTTATATATCGTAATATGCCCTTAGTCGCCACAAGGATCTTGCACGTTGGACCCCCTCAGACATCCCGACCTGATCGATCTCACCCGCCAATTGCGCACTCAGTGGGAACGCGTTGTCGACGCAGAGCAAGCGGCCGCCAGGGCCACCTGGCTACGCCGACGAACACTTCGCGATCGGCTGATCGACGCGGAAGACAGGTCCGAGCACACGAAGATCTGGTGCATCGACGGACGCTCGCCGTCCGGAAGAGTTCTCTCCGTCGGGTCGGATCACGTCGTTCTCCGAACGGGCGAACGACACCGATTCATACTTCTTCATCAGATCGTGTCCGCCACTTTCGAGGATGCCGAATGAGATTCGAGGATGCCGAATGAGATTCGAGGATGCCGAATGAACAGGCCGCGGGTCGCCACCGTGCTGTCGGCACGCGAATGGGAGCCTCGCCTCGTCGACGCCGCCCGGCGGGATCCCCAAATCAGAATCGTGCGGCGTGCTTACGAACCACAAGATCTCGATCGCTCCGCTCCGCTCGACGCCGTCGTCGTCGGTTCCGAGACCGCCTGGATAACCTCGGCTCGCATTCACTCCCTCCGCACGACCGGCATCAGGGTCATCGGCATCTACCCGCAAGGGGACAGACCTGGGCGTGACCTCCTTCACCGCGGAGGGGTGGACGTTGCCCTGCCGGATACCACGCCTACCGAAGAGTTGCTCACCGCCGCATCGATGATGAGGCGTGAAGGATCAACACCCGCCAAACAGGGGAAGCTCATCGCCGTCACCGGGCCCAGAGGTGCGCCCGGTCGAACGGAAGTAGCCATATCCCTGGGGCACCTCCTCGCCGAGCGTGCTTCGGTCGCCCTGATCGACCTCGACCTCGACGCCCCCGCCATTTCGTTTCGGATGGGAATGCGGCCCGGACCCGATCTGATCGACTCGGCCGAGAGCCTTCGCGTAGGAGGCCGCCACAGAGTTGCCGCGGCCGGGATCCCAACGATCATCGCCGGTCCGCGACCTATGCACCACACAACCGACCCGAAACCGGTGGTAGCTGATCTGGTCGACGCCTCGCTATCAACGTTCGACCTAACAGTCATCGACACCGGCCCGCTGAGTCCGGACCTGACCATCCTCAGCACATGCGACTCGATCGTCCTGGTCTGTGACGCTTCTCCGGTCAGCCTGATCAGGGCGAGTCACTCGATCAGCGAGTGGACCGGCCCGACGCCGGAAGTAGTCATCAACCGAGTTGCCCGGCAACTCGAAGAGGATTCGATCGTGTTGGCTCGCCGGGCGCTGGGATTGGAGCCACGGGCCCTGATTCCCGTCGTCGACCCATCCGATCTTCCGAACTCACCGATTGTCGGAGCAGCCCTCGATCAGCTCGCAGCCGAACTCCTGCCGTTCCTGTTCGTCCCTATGTAAAGGCCTTTGGACCCTACTGCCGGCGGACGTATAGCCAATACCTTATGGCCACGGAGAGGAACAGCTGATATTCAGGGGTCGTAATGGCGAAGATTGATCGTCGCACTTTCTTGGGACGTGCCACCGCTTCCATAGTTGGTGGTATCGGCGCGTTGATGGGAATTCCAACAGTCGCGTACTTGGTGTCTCCCGCGAAAGCTCGCGGTGGACTGGGCGTTGACGCCATCCCCCTCGGCCCCACGACCAAAGTTCCGCTCGGCGAACCGACTCTTTTCAAGACGACCATCGAGCGAAAGACCGGCTGGGTGACCCAGGCTGAGGAACTCTCCTTCTACGTGTTAACCGAAGATGGGCGCAACTTCACTGCGATGTCCAACGTCTGCACCCACCTCGGATGTCGGGTGCGCTGGGTCGACGACGAAGACCAGTTCTTCTGCCCGTGCCACAACGCCGCTTTCGCCAAGAACGGCACCGTCGTCTCCGGGCCTCCGCCGAGAGCACTCGACCAGTTCGAGCTGTCCGTCGAGGGCGACCAACTCTTCGTGGTCGGGAAGGTCGAAGCATGATGGAAAAGATCGGCCTCTGGTTCGAAGAGAGGATGGGCTGGAAGCCCATCTGGAAAGCTCTCGCTCTCCGCAATATCCCCAAGGTCAACTGGTTCTACACACTTGGCAGCGCAACGTTGCTCGTGATGATCAATCAGATCCTCACCGGCATCCTGCTAACGATCTACTACGTCCCCAGCCCCCAGGATGCATACAGCAGCGTCGCCTTCATCACCAATGAGATAACCGCCGGATGGCTGATTCGAGGCCTCCACCATTGGGGTGCCAGCGCAATGGTCATCCTCGCCGGACTGCACATGATCCGCGTGGTCATGATGGGCGCCTACAAGTTCCCACGCGAGGTCACCTGGTTCACCGGACTGGGCCTGCTGGCGGTCACGCTGGCATTCGGGTTCACCGGCTATCTGCTGCCGTGGGATCAGAAGGCCTATTGGGCCACGACCGTTGGCACTCGCATGCTCGAAGTGACGCCGGTAATCGGTGACTGGCTGCTGCGCTTTGCCAGAGGCGGTGAGGAACTCTCGGCAGTGACTCTCACCCGCTTCTACGGCATGCACATATGGGTGCTGCCGTCGATTCTGCTTCTTCTGGTCGGCATCCACATGTTCCTCGTGGTCCGCATCGGCATCAGCGCCCCTCCCAAGGCCTCCCAACCTGAGGAGGAAGAGCCTGAGGTGGAGGTCGAGGCATGAAACCCGAGGAGAAGGCCGAGTACCTCGAGGAGTACACAGAAGACAAGAAGAAAGGCATCCCGTTCTTCCCGGACGCCGTCTTCAAGGACGTCCTGGTCGGGTTCCTCGTTCTCGTCATCCTGATTGGACTGTCGTATTTCGAGGGCGCTCCCCTTGAAGAGCGTGCTGATCCATCAGACAGTGATTACACGCCGCGTCCGGAGTGGTACTTCCTCTGGTTGTTCCAACTCCTCAAGTATTTCCCCGGCAACCTCGAGTTTGTAGGCGTGATCCTGCTCCCAGCGCTCGGGTTCGCATTTCTGTTTGCCATGCCGTACGTCGACAGGACCAAGCTCCGTCACTTCCGCGATCGCAACTGGGTCACCGCATCGACTGCGGTTGCCGTCCTGGCAATGGGTTTCCTCACCGTTCAATCGATACGTGAGACACCGCCGCCCGCAGACGTGACCGGAGCGATCAACGCAGCGGCGTTGTTCACCGAGAACTGCTCGGTATGCCACGGTTCTTCGGTCGAGGTCACTTTAGGGACCAATCTGCACGAGACAATCGCCGGAGGACACGAAGGAATGCCTGCATTCGGTGCAACGCTATCCACCGACGAGATCGACGCTCTCGCCGGGTTCCTGGTGTCGCCGCGCGGCGGAAACATCTTCACCGAGAACTGTTCCGATTGCCACGATTCGGGAGACCTCGCCGCGATCAGCCCATTCGATCTGCAGATTGCCCTCAACGAAGGAACCGCCTATCCCGCACATGCCGACCTCGACATACCCGACTGGAACGAAGTCGTCGTTGGTCAGGACAGAACCGCCCTCCTGAATTTCCTGCTGGCACCGGACGGGCAGCGTCTCTACACGCTGTATTGCGCAGAGTGTCATGGTCCCTCGCTCGTCTGGGAAGGCGACCGTAGGCAACTCGAGACAGTCATCGAAAGCGGCGGCAGCCACCTCGAGATGCAACAGTGGCGTGAAGTCCTACCACCGGACGATATTGCCCAACTCGCCTGGTACGTGGTGTCACCGGGGGCTGCGCCCGAGGGGGAGAAACTGTTTGTCGAGCACTGCCTGGAGTGCCACGGTGTTCGTGTTCCGAGCGCTCCCGATGCCGAGACCGCATACCAGATCATCTCCGACGGTACAGAGCATCGGGCGATGCCCGTGTGGGGCGATGTTCTGACCGACGAGCAACTCCAGGCGTTGGTGTCATACACGCTCGACTCCAGTCGAGGAACCCCCATCCTGCTCGGACAGCGACTGTATGGGCAGATGTGCTCATCGTGCCACGGTGACTTTGGTGAGGGTGGGCCGAATCCGTCTGATCCAGCAGACATCCTCGCTCCCATCAGCACGGCGCTCTACCTCGAGACCCGCGACGACCAGACGCTTCGAGCGATCATCTCCAGAGGCCAGCCGGATCAGGGCATGTCGCCTTTCTCGCAGTCGTCGGGTGGAGCCCTAACAGACGACGAGATCGAAGCGGTCGTGGCATTCCTGCGGTCGTGGGAGAAGAACCCACCCGTCGAGTTCCCACCAGAACTCGATCGCGGGCCCGTGTCCGGCGGAAGCGCCCAGGTGTACGAATCCTTCTGCGCATAATGCCACGGATCATCTGGCGAGGGAGGGGTCGGACCAGCGTTCAACGCCTCGACGTTCCAGGATGCCAACAGCGACGACGACCTCGTAGCAACGATCGACAGCGGCCACAACGCAACCTCGATGATCGCGTGGGGCGAAGTCCTCACCATCGATCAGATCGAAGGGTTGGTTGGCCACATTCGAGCTCTGGGGGGTCGAGGAGCGGCCGAGACGATCGTTTACACCAGAGACATCGCACCCATACTTCAGGCTTCATGTGCCGGTTGTCACGGCACGTCCGGCGGATGGGATGCGGCGACTATGGACACCGTCATCAACAGCGGCGACAGCGGTCCAGCCGTGATTCCGGGCAATCCCGACGGCAGCTCACTGGTCCAACGGCTGCGGGGTGAAGGCAATCTAATGCCGCCGGCGGGAGCCATACCGGCCAGCCAGATCGAACTCATCGCGAAGTGGATCGAGGGCGGCGCCACCGAGGAAGTAACTCTCGGCGGTGGCGACGATCAGGCAACCGCACCGGATCCGGGGGATCTCACCTGGGCAGACCACGTCCAGCCGATCCTGCAAGCCAGTTGTGCTGCTTGTCACGGCACGTCGGGTGGATGGGACGCGTCAACCTACGACACGACCGTCAACAGCGGCAACAGCGGAGCCGCCGTGATCGCGGGCGATGCCGACAGCAGTTCGCTGGCGCAGCGACTGCTGGGCAACGGAGCGCTGATGCCGCCGGGCACTGCGCTGCCGGAAGACCAGATTCAACTGATCCTCGACTGGATCAACGCAGGCGCGGCACCCTGATCGAAGCCCCGATTCGACAGACCGTCGGGTCGGGTTGCTACTCTCCTGCTCAACCCGGCGCCTGCGCCGGGAGGCGTGAAGTAGGGCGTCGACAACGGAGCACATCGGGATGGAGAAACTTCACTTCTTCGACGAGAACATCCCCTGTCTCGCTGCCTGTCCGGTCAACACAAATGCCGGGATGTACGTGGCGGCGATCGCGGACGGTCAGGATGAACTCGCCTACCTGACGGCGCGACTCCCCAACCCATTCGCTTCGGTCTGTGGCCGCGTTTGCGCGGCCCCGTGTGAGGATGCCTGTCGCCGTGGCGAGATTGACAAGCCGATCGCCATCCGGGCGCTCAAGCGCTTCGTTACCGACCAGTTCGGCGTAGAGGCCGGCATGGACACGTACAAGCAGGTGGCGGCTGCACCTGCCGAATCTCGGCCACAGAGCATCGGCATTGTCGGTGGCGGGCCCGCCGGCCTGTCCGCTGCTCATGATCTTCGCCGTCTCGGGTACGGAGTGACCCTCTACGAGGCAACCGGTCAGCTGGGTGGCATGATGCTGCTGGGAATCCCTGAGTACCGGCTGGATCGAACGCTCCTCGCCGCTGAGATCAAAGCAATAACCGATCTCGGGGTCGAGGTGCACCTGAATACGAAACTAGGCGAGGACGAAACCCTGGACGGCCTCCGTGAGAAGCATGACGCTTTGTTCGTAGCCATCGGCGCCACGCTCGGGCGGGGGCTCGACCTCGAGGGCCACGATTCCGACGGGGTGCTCAAGGCCATCGAGTTCCTGATCAACGCCAATCAAGGTTTCGCCACCGATGTCGGCAACAAGGTTGTGGTCATCGGCGGTGGCGACGTCGCCATGGATGCCGCCCGCACCGCCCTCAGGGCCGCCACCTACGACGAGATCGCCCAGAGGAACGCCGAGTACGACGAAGGTGACGAACGGGCATCGATGACCGAGGCTCTGGACGTCGCCCGCACCGCAGCGAGAACCGGCGCACAGGACATCACGATCATGTCGCTGGAGTCGAAGCATGAAATGCCCGCCTCCGAGTTCGAGATCGAAGAGGCCGAACACGAGGACATCACCTTCGTCAATCGCCGCGGTCCGGCCAGGATCTTCAGCGAGAACGGCAAGGTCGTCGGTATCGAGACAATAGGCGTCACCCGGGTGTTCGACGAGGAGGGCCGTTTCTCGCCCGAGTTCGACGACTCCGACCGCATGACGCTGGAAGCCGACACCATCATCATGGCCATCGGCCAGGCGATCGACGTCGATGCTCTCGGCGAAGGTGGTCCCGAGATCAGCCCGCGAAAGACAATTCAAGTGGGAGAGGAGAGCCTCGCCACCTCGCTGCCGATGGTATGGGCCGGCGGAGACGCGGCGCGGGGGCCACGTACGCTCATCGAGGCCATCGCCGACGGCCGCAGCGCAGCCCGCGAGATACACGAAGCATTCGGTGGAACGTTCCAACAGCAGGATGCCGGGACCATGGTCCAACTGGACCAGTTCCACCGGCTGACCGACGTCTACGACCGGGTGCCCCGGGTTGACGTACCAACTCTTCCGACCGACCGCCGAATTGGCCTGGCGGAGGTCGAAACAGGTTTCACCGTCGAGCAGGCCCGCTGCGAAGCGCAACGATGCCTCCGCTGCTTCGCCAACATCCTGCTCGACACCGACAAATGTGTGCTGTGCGCCCTGTGCGCCGATGTCTGCCCGCTGGATCTCATCTCACTCGTTCCATCGGAGGAAATCCAGCCGGATGATCCGGGCGGAACCGCACTGATGTTGAATGAGCAAAGCTGCATCCGTTGCGCACTGTGTATCGAACGGTGCCCGACCGATGCGCTATCAATGGGTCTCTGGACAGGAGTTGGAGTGCCGACCGTGGGAGCAC
>CBDTUP010000017.1:0-16182 GCA_965363685.1 uncultured bacterium
AGCGGGCGCGGTCGGCTGATACCTGGCGGTTGGCCATGGCAATCGGCGCGCACGCGGCCGCTGAAGGCTGATAGCTGATAGCTCCGGTTCTAGGCCAAAGGCCTAGAACCGGAAATGCTTGATCGGTTCGCCCTGAGTGGCGATTTCCGTCATCGCTTCGATACCGAGGTCGAGGTGGATGTCGGCCCAGTCGCGTGTCACCGCCGCGTCACTCTCCTCCGTCTTCACCCCCTCGGGTGTGATCGGCACGTCTGAGACCAGCAGAAGGGCGCCCCGCGCAATTTCGTTGTGGTGGCCGACGACGAAGATGGTGGCGGTTTCCATGTCGATGGCGAGGGCGGTCAATTCGCGGAGGTGGTCGATGAATGCGTCGTCGTGTTCCCAGACGCGCCGGTTGCTCGTGTACACAACACCGGTGCGGTAGTCGAAACCTCGCTCAACGATCTTCTCCGAAACGAACTTGTGCAGTTTGAAGGAGGGGAGTGCGGGGACTTCCGGCGGGAAGTAGTCGTTGCTGGTTCCTTCACCCCGAATGGCGGCAATGGGCAGGACGAAGTGCCCTATCTCCGTGGAGGCCTTCAGCCCTCCGCACTTGCCCAGGAACAGCACCCCTTTCGGATCGACTGCTACGAGGAGATCCATAATTGTCGCGGCGTTGGCGGTGCCGATCCCGAAGTTGATCATCGTGAGCCCGTCACTGTTGGTCGCGGCCTGCATGTAGTTGCCTTCGCCGCGGATCATGCACCCGCTTCGCTCGGCGAACCGCACGATGTAGTCACTGAAGTTGGTCAACAGGATGTAGTCGCCGAACTCCTCGAGGGGCATCCCCGTATAGCGCGGAAGCCAGTTGCGAGCGATGTCGAGTTTGTCCATGAGGCGAGGCTAGTGCTTCGCAGCCTTCAGCCTTCAGCCGCCAGCCCGGCCTTCGGCTGTAGCCTGGGTGCATGTTTGAGATCTTGCTGCTTCTCATCATTGCTTCTATTGCCGGGTCAATCGGGGCATCGCTGGCCGGGCAAAAGGGTCTGGGCTGCCTCACATCCTTGGCTCTCGGGTTCGTGGGCGCTCTTCTAGGTCGGTGGTTGGCGGAGCAACTCGACCTTCCCTTGATGTGGACGATTCGCGACTTCCCTGTCATCTGGTCGGTGATCGGTGCAGCGCTATTCGTCGCAGTACTGAATCTGATCAGCGGCCGCGGCAGGCCGAGAAGCTGAAGGCTGATGGCTGAGAGCTGAAGGCAATCAGTGACGGCCGATGGCCGTCACTGATTTGTATACCCCACCATGAAGGAAATCACGGCTCCACCTGCGAGGGCCCAGACCGCGGAGTAGTCGCCAATCGGGAGGTACTTCGGTACGCCGCTGAAGGAGGAGAGGATCACCGTCGTGACCAGGCCGCCGATGATCCCCATGAGGATCGACCCGACGACAGTTGCCCGCCTACCGGAAAGCATTCCACCGGCGAGGCCGCCGAAGCCGGCGATGGCGCCCACGATCAATATGGAAGTGGTGGTAGTAGTTTCGAGCACGGCGTCAGAGTAGCGATTCGAGCTCGAATGCTGCGGATGGGTGACGCAGTTTGGCCAACGCCCGACCTTCGATCTGTCGAACCCTTTCCCGGGTCAGGTCGAACATCCGGCCAACGTCTGAGAGGGTCCTCGGCTCACCACCATCGAGTCCGAAACGCAATGCGATTATCCGCTGCTCCTCGGCATCGAGGACTTCCAATGCCTCCTGTACGTGGCGTTGGCGCAGCACAGCGGCCGCATGGCGGAACGGATCCGGCATGCGCTCATCTTCGACGAAGTCCTGGAGTTCTGCGTCGCCGTCATCGCCGACCGGGCGATCCAGGGAGACGGTGTCGGATGGTGCAGACAATGCAGCCTCCACCCGCTCTACGTCGAGGCCGCTGACCGCCGCGATTTCCTCGAGAGTTGGAGCACGGCGCAATTCGTCGGTCAGGTTCTGGCGGGCCTCTTGAACGGAGCGAACAACATCCACCATGTGGACGGGAAGTCTGATAGTCCTGGCCTGATTGCCGAGACCGCGCGTAATGGCCTGACGTATCCACCAGGTGGCGTAGGTCGAGAACTTGAATCCTTTTCGCCAATCAAACTTCTCGACCGCGCGAATGAGTCCAAGGTTGCCTTCTTGGATCAGGTCGAGAAGATCAAGGCCGCGACCCGCATAGCGTTTGGCGATCGAGATCACGAGCCTGAGGTTGGCGCGGATGAACTCCATCTTGGCTTCTTCGCCTTCGTGAATGAGCCGATAGAGAGTTGCGCGTTGCTCCGGGGTTAGGGTGTCACCGGTTTCGAGTCGTCGCTGCGCCTTGCGTCCCGACTCCATGGCGCGCGCCAGCGCTACCTCGTCGTCTGCCGTCAGCAGAGTGTGTGACGATACTTCCTCGAGATAGATACCAACCGTATCTGCGACGGAAGTGCCGTCACTATGACGCTTACTCAACCATTCCCCCTTACCTGCGCCCGCGCTCGTCAACGTATCACTGAGAGTGCTCGCGCGCAATGGGTTTTGCTGTCAATCCGCTAGGGCCTTTCGACCCGGTACTCTCTGCTTGTGAATCGGTCCATCCTGGTAGCGCTCCTTTTCGGTCTGGCTCTCCTCGCTGGTTGCGTGAATGCGTCTTCGCCTTCGACCAATCCGCAGGTTCGTGAGCCGGGCGTGACGGATGCGACAGTCCGGGTCACAACAACCACAACTACCCCGGCTTCCACGCAGGTGGTGACCGTATTGGTGGTAGACGATGGGGGTGATCCCGTTGCTGGAGCCAAGGTGGGCACAGCCGGCACAACCGGACCAGACGGTACGATCACCTTCGATCGCCGATCTGCTCCGATGTCGATCACGGCCCCCGGGTTTGTCCCCAGATTCGTCAATGAGGAATCCGCCGACACGATGACCGTGCCGCTAGAACGGATTGTGGTTGAGGGCGTAGTGGAAACGAGCAGCGGAGCGCCATATCCGGCTGTCACGGTCACGCTGGGCGATTCCGAAACGACGACCGATGAAGCCGGCCGATTCATGTTCAGCGGTCGGCAAGCTGCCACTCTAAAGGTGGACCTTCCCGGCCGCCGGTCGGTCGAATACGACTGGCTCGGAAGGCAGAGTTTCGTGAGGTTGACGCTTGATCCGATAGTAATTCGGGCGGTGCATGTCACTGGATGGGCGGTTACGAACTCCGAGCTTTGGTCCCACCTACTCGACCTCGCTGATGACACAGAACTGAATTCGCTGGTCGTAGACCTCAAGGATGAGTCCGGGCGGGTGTTCTATCCGAGTGAAGTCGCTCTAGCAAGTGAGGTCGGAGCGACCGGCAATGAATATCAATTGGAGGAGGTCGTCGAAACGGTCCGGTCTCACGATCTATATCTCATCGGCCGGATCGTCACATTTCAGGACCCAATCGCTGCCCGAGCTGCAACCAACATCGCGATTTGGGACAGCGCGACGAACGCTCCGTTCCGCAAGGGCAGCCAGTACTTCCTTGATCCGACAGACCCAGACGCCAGGCAATATGCACTCGATCTGGCGGCCGAGGCCTGTGAAGCGGGATTCGATGAGATCCAGTTTGACTACGTTCGTTACCCCGATGGATTCGGCAGTTCCGCTGTCTTCGACGGAGGAGCGGATGGCGAGACCCGCTCGAGGGTGATTCGAGATTTCCTGGCGCAGGCCACCGCAATTCTGCGCCCTTCCGGGTGTGCAGTTGCCGCCGATATCTTCGGATTCATAACGTCAACATCAGGAGACGGTGGCATCGGACAACAGTTGGAAGAACTCGAGGCCGTCGTCGACGTGCTTTCACCCATGTTGTATCCGAGCCACTATTCGGAGGGCTGGTTCGGCTTCGCCGTGCCCAACGACCACCCGGGTCCCGTGGTCTCCAACGCGCTCGACGATGGTCTGAACCGGTTGAGTACTGCGGTCGTCATGCGTCCATGGATCCAGGACTTCTACTACTCCGATGCTCAGGTGCGCGCTGAGATCGATGCAGCCGAGGAGCGGGGGCTTGGATGGATGCTCTGGAATGCGTCGAGCCGCTTTGCGGAGGGAGCACTGAAACCCGCTCCGGTCGAGTGATCCTAGAACCCGAGACCCTTCGACGCCTTGGGGCGGAAGGCCGTCGTGAGTGCTCCCGGTCCGAACGGGCCCAAAGCCTGACCTTCGGCGGCGTAGTGGTAGAGAGCGGTCTGGAAGATGGCGTTGAGTGCTGCCAGGACCACCGAGACAGCCACGATCCAAAGGGCACCTATCAAGACTGTTGCTCCGAGCGCTACGCCACTTCCTGTGATCGCTCCTAGGACGACGACGAGGACCGCCGGCAGTGCCAACAAGAACCCGAGAATGCCGAACCCAAACTGAGCAGCGACATTCTCGCCCCATGTTCGTTTGAACAGTTCCGCCGATCGTTTGACTGCATTGCCGACCGTGAGGCCCTCAACAACGAAGATTGGAATCACAAGGAATGTGACCAGGGTCCACGCCAACCCCGCGATACCGGCCGCGATTCGACCCAGAATCCCGCCGCGCTGCTCGATGGACCGGAGAATGATGGACACCGTCGCCGAGATGATCGCCCACGGGAGGATCCGGCCGAGCAGCCGGCTGGCACCGGCCAACGCACTGCCAATAGTGGGGTCGCCGCCCTGAAGCCGCTCGTCGGCTGCCGAAACCAGGGCCGTATTGAAGAAGATCGTCACGAAGGCCAGAGCGACATACATCAGGAACATGACCACGTATCCGATAGGTCCGGGCTCTTCGCCAACGAAGAACATCGGAATGATGAAAGTGACGGCGACCAATGTGCTGGCCAGGAACGAAAGGATCGGAAGCGCGACCAGTTCCTTGTCGGCTTTCAGTACTTCCCAGGATTGCTTGGCGAGATTGATCGTGTTCTGGAGGCGTCCCATGACAGACCAGTATCGACGATTGCGGTCGATACTCGAAGGATTCTCGCAAGAGCATCGGAATGGCGGGTTGGGGCTACGCTCCAATTGATGGCAGATCTAGTAGACCTCGCCAATCAGATCGCCGGCTGCCGACGGTGCAGCCGTCTGGTCGAGTGGCGCGAACAGGTGGCACGGGAGAAGCGGGCGTCTTTTCGAGATGACGATTATTGGGGACGTCCGGTACCGGGTTTCGGTGATCCGCGCGCGAGGTTGCTGGTCGTTGGGCTGGCTCCGGCAGCGCATGGAGCAAATCGAACGGGTCGGATGTTCACAGGTGATCGGTCCGGGGACTGGCTCTACCGGGCCATGTTTCGGGCAGGATTCTCCTCGCAATCTGAAGCCGTAGGCAGCGACGATGGACTGGTGCTCACAGACGCATATGTGTCGGCGATCGGTCGGTGTGCGCCACCGGCGAACAAGCCGACGGCGGACGAGTTGTTCAACTGTCGTCCCTGGCTCGAGGCGGAGATTGAACTCCTCGACCGAGTGCAGGTTCTGATACCGCTGGGTGGGATGGCGTTTGCGCAGGTGCTACGGATCTATGCGGATGCCGGCGTCGAGGTTCCCCGGCCGCGTCCCAAGTTCGGCCATGGCATCACAGTCGATCTTCGTCCCGGCGGGCCCCTGCTGTTAGCCAGCTACCACCCGAGTCAACAGAACACATTCACGGGTCGCTTGACTGAGGAGATGCTCGACGACGTGTTCACTCGGGCAGGCGGACTCCTTGAAGGGTGATGGCTCATAGGCTTCGTTGACGTCGAGCATCGGCGCCAATTACAGTCGCTCATCGCCTATTCGGATAATTCGCCCTATCTCCGTAGTGCTAATACGATGGTGCGACCGAGTTCTTCAGGAGTTTCTCACCGTGCGATCCCTCGACCAGACGACCGTAGAACGTGCCGCAGAGACGGCGCCTTCGTGGCTTGGCGACCTGCGCCAAAAGGGCTTCCGGTACTTTGACAAGCTGTCCATGCCAACCGGATCCGAAGAAGAGTGGCGCTATGTCAACCTCGATTTCGAACTCTCAGACTTTGGTGTGCCCGATGTAGCAGGCATACCGTTGGTCACCGACACGGATTTCTCGGAACTGACCGAATACGCCGGCATTGCCCGACTCATCGACGGGTTCGTCGTGGACGCGTTCTGCGATGCACCAGGAGTGACCCTGGCAAAGCTGGCTACACAGGCGGAGGCGATGGACTCACTCCTCGAGCAGTCGGTCGGCCAGATGATTCCGGCCGATGTCGATATCTTCGCTGCCGCCCACCGCGCTTTTGCGACCGACGCTCTCGTGGTTGAGGTGAGCAACGGAGCTGTAGTCGATCAGCCGATCATCGTTGACATCCAAACCACGCAGGCTGGAACGGTCTCTTTTCCTCACTTGATCGTCGTGATGGGAGTGAATGCGGAAGCCTCGTTCATCGTGTCAATGCGATCTCCCGACGGCCAGCGCACGGTGGTTGTTCCGCAGATCGAGTTGTCGGTGGCCGACGGTGCCCGATTGAATCTCGTTTCGTCGCAGGACTGGGGCAACGAGACGACCGCGGTCATGCACCAGCGAATGACGCTCGGCCGTGACTCCACCGGCCGGTTGGGTGAGATCGGGTTGGGTGCGCAGATGGGTCGACTCGATCTGGACATCGATCTTGTCGGCAATGGATCGAGCTCTGAGCTCGTCGGCCTCTACTTCGGAGATGGTGAGCAGGTGTTTGATTACCGCGTCGTGGTGAATCATCACGGCAAGAACACGCGCTCGGATGTCTTCCTGAAGGGTGCGGTCGAGGATGAGGCGGAGTCGGTTTTCACGGGACTGCTGAAGATCTGGCCCAACGCGACCAGGACATCGACCTTCGAGACCAACCGCAATCTGGTCCTATCCGATGGCGCCAAGGCACACTCGGTTCCGAATCTCGAAATACTGTGCGACGACGTCGTATGCGGCCACGGCTCGACAGTCGGACCGCTAGAAGAAGAGCACATGTACTACCTGATGAGCCGCGGCCTCTCCAGGGAACGCGCTCAACGTGTCCTCATCAGAGGTTTCTTCGATGAGATGATTCAGAGGATGCCTGTTAGCGGCCTCGAGGATCAGGTACGGGCGGCGGTGACCGACAAGTTCGTTTCCGCGCAGGCTGAAGGCCGCGTGTGATGGACAATTGGGTTCGCGTAGCGCCGCTCGAGGAACTTCCCGATGGCAGAGGCGTCCGGGTCGAGGCTCTGGGGCATCGGGTCGCCGTTTTCAGGCTAGGTACCGATGTCTTTGCCCTGGCGGATCGCTGCAGTCACGCTGAAGCTTCGCTTGCCGAAGGAGATGTCTTCGACGACGAGGTTGAGTGTCCAAGGCACGGAGCGGCGTTCGATCTGGCGACCGGAGAGGCTCGAACCCTCCCGGCTTCGCAGCCACAACGAAAGTATGAAGTCAAGATCACGGGCGGAGATGTCTATCTCGCTCTGCAGGAGGCATCGTGAGCAAACTCGCCCTCGACATCAAAGACCTCGAAGCCTCGGTTGGGGCGATTGAGATTCTGAAAGGCGTCGACCTCGAAGTCCCGTTCGGTGAGGTCCACGCCATCATGGGTCCGAACGGTTCCGGCAAGTCGACGTTGTGCCATGTGCTGACCGGGCGGTCCGATTACACGGTCTCGGGCGAGGCTTCGATCGAAGGGGAATCGCTGCTCGACAAGGCGGTCGACGAACGGTCACGGATGGGTCTGATGCAGGCGTTCCAGTACCCCGTCGAGGTGCCCGGCGTCGGACTCGAGGTGTTCATGCGGGAGAGTGGTGAGGAACGCGGCTGGACCGAAGATGAGATCTCCGAGAAGATCGCTGAGGCCGGCGAACGCTACGGGATGGACCGCTTTCTCGAACGATCGGTCAATGACGACCTTTCCGGAGGAGAGAAGAAGCGGTCTGAGATCTTTCAGATGGCTGTACTCGGTCCAAAAGTGGCATTACTCGATGAGATCGATTCCGGACTCGACATCGATGCCGTCCGGGAGGTCGCCGCGGGTATTGAAGGTATGCGTGGTCCCGATGTGGGTGTATTGATGATTACTCACTACAGCCGCATCCTTCGTTACGTCGTACCGGACCGGATCCACGTGATGATTGGTGGCCGGATCGTCGAGTCCGGTGGTCCGGAATTGTCCGCCCGTCTGGAAGACGAGGGTTACGACGGGATCCGGGAGCGGCTCGGTCTGGAAGCTCCCACAGAAGGCGCGGCGGAGAAGCGTCCGGCCGACTTCTTCACCGAGACGCCGTTTGACGTCTGAGTTGGTCTCGTTCAGCCGGCGGTGAATCCACCGTCGACGGGGATGGCCGCACCGGTCATATAGCCGGCTCCATTCGACAGTAGGAACTCCGCCAGGCCGGCTACCTCTGCGACTGTTCCCGCCCGCCTCATCGGATAGCCGGCTGCCGACTCGTCGAGCGCCTCCTCGAGTGTGAGCCCCCTTTCGGCGGCTTCAGACTCGAGCATTGGAGTCACTATGTCGCCGGGGCAGATCGCGTTCACGCGCACGCCCCTGTCTGCCAGGTCGAGAGCCATTGCTTTGGTTAAGCCGACCATGCCGAACTTCGAAGCAACGTAGGCCGCGGCCTTTCTCCCTGCCACGAGGCCGAAGTCTGAAGCGATCATGACGATCGAGCCGCCGTTCTCCAACAAGTGGGGGAGGACGGCACGGGAGGCATGGAATGCTCCCGACAAGTTGATATCGATTGTGTCCGTCCATTCCTCCGCGGTGAGATCGTCGATCGTTCCGCTGGTCCAGATCCCGGCGGAATGGATCAGGCCGGTGACTGGGCCGAGACCGGCAGCAATCGATACCGTCGCAACCATGTCTTCCGGTGAGCGGACGTCACCAGGCGCAGCGGTCACTCCCAGGTGCTCGGCTATCTCGTTCACATGGCCGGCGTTTCGCCCTGTGATCACGACCGGTCCGTGCTTTCGCATCCTTGCTGCGATTGCCCGTCCTATCCCGGACGATCCTCCGGTGACGATGGTGACACTCATGACATGAGCGTACCTCCTCTGTGGGTCGGCCTACCATCGGCACATGAGCGCACGAACCGATCGCCACGAGCAATGGCTAAGTGAACTGACTTCCATCCCCACAGTCGCCGGTCATGAGGACCGCGTGGTCGAGTGGATCGAGAACTGGGCGGCACGACGCAAGGACGTGCGCATGACGAGAGACAAGGCCGGCAACGTGGTGCTGCGTAGCGTCGTTCGTACCCGCAAGACGCCGGTGGTGTTGACTGCCCACATTGACCATCCGGGGTTCGTCGTGACGTCGGTCGATCGATCGCGGCGCGTCGGTGTGGAGTTCCGCGGTGGGGTACATGCCCCCTACTTCGATGATGCCCGCGTCGATCTCTACGACGTCGACGATCGAGTACACCGGGGGACAATCACAGATTTCGATCACAAGACCTCGACCGGAGCCGTCCGTCTTGATCGCCGATCGGCGAAGCTGACTGCTGGGGACATCGGCACGTGGGCGTTCGGTTCTCGCTCACTGGGAGTTCGAAAAGGTCTGCTCCATGCTGCGGGATGTGACGACCTGGCCGGTGCAGCCGCCGTCATCTCTGTTTTCGATCAGGTTCGGAAGGCGGCTCCGCAGGTCAGGGTCTTGCTGACACGGGCTGAAGAGGTTGGGTTCATCGGCGCGATTGCAGCCGCCAAGGCGGGGACCATTCCCGAACGGGCGGACATCGTGGTAGTCGAGAACTCGCGCGCGTTTCCGCTCTACCCGGTAGGAAGTGGTCCGGTTGTACGGGTTGGGGATGCCTCCACGGTGTTTGACCGCGAACTCACCAACCAGGTCACTCGTCTCGTTCGCTCGTATGCCGAGCAACACACGGGGACGCGGTGGCAGCGGAAGCTGATGGACGGTGGTTCCTGTGAGGCCACCGCATTTGGAGCGTATGGTTACCGGGCGACCTCGTTGAGTCTGCCGCTTGGTAACTACCACAACATGGTTGACATCGATGGTGTGCTGGCCGGCGGCCGCCCGGCCAGGGTGGGGCCGGAGTATGTGTCGCTCGACGACTTCCACGGGCTCGTCACCTTGCTTGGACATGTGGCGCCCCGACTCGGCGAGGCTGGGGAAGCAACTCTCCAGGCGAGGCTCGAGGATCTCTTTGCAGCGGAGCAAACCGTCCTGGACTAGTCCGCCGAATCTCGTTTCTGCCGTATCCTTGGCCCATGCCGGCGATCGTGTTTGACCGGGTCTCGGTCTCCCATGGGGAGATACTCGCTCTCAACGATGTGACTCTCGCATTCGAGGAACGAGAACTCGTGACCGTGGTTGGCCCTTCAGGCAGCGGCAAATCGACGCTGCTGAGAGTCATCGCCGGTTTGGAGACACTTTCGTCGGGCCGCTTGCTCATCGATGGTTCGGATGTGGGGGGCGTGGGATCGGCACAACGCGACGTCGCAATGGTGTTCCAGGAACATGCCCTCTACCCGCACAAGACTGCCGAAGGCAACCTGCTGTTTCCTCTCGAGGTGAGGCATGTGGACGAGCCCGAACGGTCCACTCGGGTGGAGCGAATGGCACGGATGCTCGGTCTGCACCGGTTACTTGAACGCCAACCTAGGACGCTTTCGGTTGGGCAGCGGAATGCGGTTGCCACCGGGCGGGCACTGGTGCGGGATCCCGCCGTTCTTCTGCTGGATGAGCCGCTCGCCAATCTCGACGCCAAGACGAGGCTGCGCACCCGGCTCGAGGTTCGTCTTCGGCATGAGCAGTCCCGCGCCACGACCCTCTACGCCACCAACGATCAGGCCGAAGCGATGGCCCTCGGCGATCGGACCGTGGTGCTGAACCGGGGGATGGTCCAGCAGTTCGATCGGCCACCGGTTGTCTACGGGCGCCCGGCCAATCTTTTCGTTGCCCGGTTCGTCGGCTCTCCGCCGATGAATGCGCTCAGCGGTGTGTTGGAGCCCGAGTACCCGGACTACACATGGACCTCGGGAAACCATCAACTGACAATCCCGACCCGAGTCGTTGAGCAGTATCCCGGTTTGCACGGCTTCATGGGACGTCGCGTGGTTCTCGGGATCCGGCCTCAGCACCTGCGGCCGACGGTGGCGGAGACGTTCACCGCGACCTTGCTCGGAACCTGTCGCCAGATCGAGGATCACGGCGACGAACGGTTTGCCCAGATCGACGTGGGTGAGGCCATCGTGGTCGTGCAGGTCGTGGACGGCTGCCCCGTTCCCGGCGTCGGCAATCGGACGGAGATCACCGTCGACCTCGGGCATCTCCACTTCTTCGACCCCGATACCGGAACGGCCCTCCCACCCACCACCTGAGGTTTCCTGTCAATGGAGCTCCCCGTTTTCGATACCCCGTATTGACAGAAAACAGAGGGCGGGATTCTTGTCAATGGCGGTCCCCGTTTCCGGTATCCCGCATTGACAGGAAGTGGGGACGTTGTGACCTTTGGCCCGCACACGAGTGGCGGAATCGACGTAGCCTGAAATGGAACTGTCAACAGGAGGAACGGGCGTGGAATACCGCACCGAACGTGACTCGATGGGCGAGGTCCAGGTACCGGCCGACGCCCTCTATGGAGCATCAACTCAGCGTGCCGTCGACAACTTCCCGATTTCGGGATTGACCGTCGGCCGTCGACTCATTTGGGCGTTCGGTCTCATGAAGGGGTCCGTCGCCGCCGTTTCCGGTCCCGACGGATACGTCGATAGCGACAAGGCCGAAGCCATTCAGAAGGCTTCCGCCCTGGTGATGTCGGGAGAACTCGACGATCAGTTCCCGGTGGATGTCTTCCAAACCGGATCGGGCACATCGACTAATACGAACTCGAATGAGGTGATCGCTACCAAAGCGACCGAACTCCTCGGCGGCGAACCGGGTTCGAAACTGGTGCATCCGAATGATCACGTCAATTTCGGCCAGTCTTCCAACGACACGTTCCCTACTGCGATGCACCTGGCAGCCGTTGATGCCTTGCGTGCCGATCTGCTGCCCGCCCTGGACAAGTTGGCCGCTTCCCTCGAGGCCAAAGCCACCGAGTTTGCCGATGTGGTCAAATCCGGCCGCACCCATCTGATGGATGCGGTCCCTGTCACTCTCGGCCAGGAGTTTTCTGGTTGGGCCACGCAGATGCGAAAGGCCGCCGAACGTGTCAAAACGGTCTTGCCGGAACTCGGCGAGTTGCCGCTCGGTGGAACCGCGGTCGGCACAGGGATCAACTGCCCGGAGGGGTTCGCAGCCAGGGTCATCGCAGTCATGTCGGAGAAGACCGGGTTCGAGTTCAGTGAAGCCGGCAACCACTTCGAGGCCCAGGCGGCCAAGGATGCGGTCGTCAATACGTCCGGCGTTCTCAAGACGATTGCACAGTCGTTGTTCAAAGTCGTCAATGATCTGCGGTGGCTTTCTTCCGGCCCCGTTACGGGAATCGCGGAGATCAAGCTGCCGGCCCTCCAACCCGGCTCATCGATCATGCCGGCGAAGGTCAACCCGGTCATTCCTGAAGCAGCGATGATGGTTGCCGCCCAGGTGATAGGCAACGACGCCGCCATCACGTGGGGCGGCGCCAACGGCAACTTCGAGTTGAACGTGATGATGCCGATGATGGCTCGCAACTTGCTCGAGTCGATCGATCTGCTCGCTAACGTCAGCAAGGTTCTGGCCACGACTTGCATCGATGGGATCGAAGCCGACGCCGAGCGGGCTCAGATGCTGCTCGAGAAGAACGTGATCGTCGTGACGGCGTTGAATCCACACATCGGGTACGACAACGGGTCGGCCTGTGCCAAGGAGGCCTTTGCTACCGGACGGACCGTTCGCGAAGTTGTCCTCGAGAAGGGTCTCATGTCCGAAGAGGATCTGGACGCGGCGCTCGACCTCAAGAGGATGACTCAAGGCGGAGTCCACTAGTAGCGACTGGGAGTAAGGGGTCGAGGGCCCGGTGTACATGCACCGGGCCCTTCCGCCTAGGCTCCCAGAATGCCTTCCATATCTCCCGTCAGATGGGATCCACCACCCAGAGCACCTTTCGAAGGGCGGTTCGCAGCGAACGATCGACTGGCGGCGGTCGAGCTCTGGCCGACTCCAGCCGAAGGACCGGAAGACGTTGCCGCGGACTCTCGTGGCTTCCTCTACACCGGCACCGTTGATGGATCGATCCTGAGGTTCTCCCCCGGAGGAGGCGACCCGGAACTGCTGTTCAATACGGGTGGGCGCCCTTTGGGGGTCGAGATCGATGTGGAAGATCGGATTGTCATATGCGATGCCCATCGCGGGCTTCTCCGTTGGTCGGGCGATTCCCCTGAGTTGCTGGTGAACTCCTACGAAGGCGAAGAGTTCAAGTTCACCAACAACGCCGCCGTCGCCTCGGACGGCACCATCTACTTCACCGTGTCGAGTCGCCGGTTCGGCATCGGTGACTACAAACTCGACCTCATCGAGCACTCCGGCACGGGCAGGCTCTATGCGCTTCGATCGGGTGGGCAGCTCGAGTTGCTGGTCGAAGGGCTCCACTTCAGTAACGGCGTTGCACTGTCGGAGGACGAGTCGTTCCTCGTCTATGCCGAGACCGGGATGTACAGCTTGAGCAAGTTGTGGTTGACGGGTGCTCGGCGGGGCCAGATTGAAACGCTCATCGAGAATCTCCCTGGTTTTCCCGACAACCTCACCCAGCGGGACGGGATCTTCTGGGTTGCCCTCGCAGGTCCTCGTGACAAGATCGTCGACATCCTGGCGAGAAGCCCGATACTTGCCCGACTTACTGCGATGCTGCCGGACTCCTTGCAGCCGGCACCCACACGGTATGCGGCGGTATTCGGGATCGGTGACGACGGAACCGTGATCCATAACTTGCAGGACCCTGATGGACGATACGCGGTGACGACGGCTGCGCTGGCCCACGGCGACCACCTCTATTTGGGGAGTCTGCACGATTCAGCCGTCGCCCGAATTCCATTGCCCGTCTGACGAGACACCCCAGGTTTTGCTCTCTAGCCAGAGCGAGTATCTCATCGTATTGTCGAGTCATGGGAGCGGCGGATCGTTCGTGGTCGCCCACTCTCCTCCCGGGAAGGGGGTGAAACATGCGGACAGAGATAGCCAAGACGTTCTCCGTGCCGCTGAAAGCCGGTTTCGATTACATCGATGACTACCGGACGTGGCCGGACTGGTACGTCGGGATGACTGAGATTCTCGACCCCGCCATGGCGCAATGGGTCTTCCCCGGCGACAGTGTGAAGTTCTCCTATCGCCTTCTCGGGCGCCGTATCGAAGGTGTAGCGACGCTCGATGAGAAGATCGATGGAGAGTTCGTGCGATTCCATACCGATGTTCCGGGCTTGCCCCGCGTCCATCAGGAGTGGCACTACGGCACCGCAGGTGAAACGGCGTTCATCGCCAAGGCCATTCTCGAGACCAAGGAGGACGATCTGACGACCTTCTTCGGGAAGGTCATCGACAAGATGATGTTGCCTCGGGCGCTCGAACGCGATCTGCGCGGCAGCCTGGAGAACCTCGAAGAGATCTTCTTTGCCGGACTCCACGAGATGTAGACAGGTCATACATCAGTCCCGGACTTCTGCCGACCCGGCGGGGGAGCAGATAGAGCCGCGCCGACGCGCGGTTTCTCCATCAAGGTCAACCAACAGTACGATCTGATCTCCGGCAGCAACCAGAGGGAGCAGTCACGCTCGTTCCCAACTAGTTCTCCGGTCCTCAGACGGCGAGGTTGACATGGTGATACGAGGTGAAGCGGGCATTCCTGGTCTCTACGATCCCGCGCTCGATCACGACTCCTGCGGAATCGGGTTCGTTGCCGATATCAAAGGCCGGGCCAGCCACCAGATCATTGAGCAAGGGCTAACGGTTCTCACCAATCTGACCCACCGCGGTGCCGTTGGTGCCGACCCTCTGGCCGGTGACGGTGCCGGAATGTTGGTGCAGATCTCGGATGGTTTCTTCCGCGCTGAAGCCGTAGGTCTCGGAATCGACTTGCCCCCGCCCGGCGAATACGGCGTTGGGATGGTATTCCTTCCCCGCGATGAGGCCGGCCGTGTCCTGGCTGAGGCAGCGATAGGCGAAGTCATCGCTGAGGAAGGCCTGACCCTCCTCGGCTGGCGCGACGTTCCTGTCGATCCATCCTGTCTCGGCGAGAGCGTCAAGCCCATTGAACCGGTCATTCGTCAGTTCTTCGTCGGATGGGGAGACCGAATCACGGACGCGGACTCGTTCGAACGCAAGCTGTTCGTCGTCCGCAAGCAAGCTCACCATCTGATTCGGGGAAAGACCCCCGACGCAGTTGACAACGGCGAGTACTACATCCCCTCCTTGTCTGGGCGGACAATCACCTACAAAGGGATGGTGCTCGCCGAGAACCTGGCGGTCTACTACCGCGACCTGGCGGATACGCGAATGGAGTCGGCTCTTGCCCTCATTCACCAGCGTTTCTCGACCAATACGTTCCCGAGTTGGGCGCTCGCTCAACCATTTCGCTACCTCTGCCACAACGGCGAAATCAACACATTGCGGGGCAACGTCAACTGGATGCGGGCTCGCCGGCGCAATATGTCATCGGAGATCCTCGGTGACGACCTCGAGAAGCTGTGGCCGCTCATCGGGGACAACGATTCCGATTCGGCCACCTTCGACAACGCGTTGGAGTTGTTGCTGGCCGGGGGATACTCGCTGGGGCACGCCATGATGTTGATGATCCCCGAGGCGTGGGCGGACAACCCTCTGATGGATCCTGCCCGGCGGGACTTCTACGAATACCACGCGGCCGTCATGGAACCTTGGGACGGCCCGGCCGCGGTTGCCTTCACCGACGGCAAGCAGATCGGAGCGACCCTGGATCGGAACGGCCTCCGTCCTGCCCGCTACTTCATCACCGACGACGATCTGGTGGTGATGGCGTCGGAAATGGGTGTACTGGAGTTCCCCGAGGAGAAGATCGTCAAGAAGTGGCGCCTACAGCCCGGGAAGATGCTGCTCATCGACCTCGAGCAGGGCCGAATCATCGACGATGCCGAACTCAAGTCCGACCTGGCCGGTGCCAAGCCGTATCGACGCTGGTTGGACGAGACCCAGATTCGCCTGCGCGAACTCCCTCATGAGGTCGGCTCGATGAAGCCCGACGCTCGCACCCTCTATCAGGCGCAGAAAGCCTTCGGCTATACCAAAGAGGATTTCGACTTCTACCTGAAACCGATGGCAACCACCGGG
>CBDTUP010000018.1:0-16182 GCA_965363685.1 uncultured bacterium
TCCCGATGTGCTGCGGGACTACACCCGGATCGAGATCACGTTCCAGCCGCCCTTCGTAGAAGCGGTACAACGGTCTGAGAAATCGATCACGACTTGCCATGGCGCAGCATCATCGTACCGGTTGGGACAGAAGCCGTTGCCGCTACGAGCCGTGTCGGCCGGTTGCAGAGAGAGCTCAGGCCGCAAGTTGCCTTTGGAAGGCCCCCGCCCAAGGGACAGCTTCAACGTGGCTTTGGCGAACCTGGTCGGCAGACCACCGGAACTTGCGCACGTCGTCCCATCTGGCTTCCTCACAGGCCGTCACCACCGTGAGGGCCGCACCGAGTGAACCGTCGCGCTGAAGAACACCTGCGACGATCCTCTCATCCAAGGGAAGCCCGTGGATTGGAGGATCCAAAGGCATGTGCATGATTCGATCGAGGGCAGATAGCACCCCGGCCAGGAAGTAGGTGCTGGTCATGGACTCACCCGCGACCCCGGCCAACTGCCAACACATACGGCCCCGGACTACCGCCGTCGTCATCGATTCCGAAGGAACATCATCAATTCCGGCCATGGCGATCAGTGAAAGCCAGCAGACGGTCTGTTGGGGTCCGAGCAGGATCACCGCTTCCTTGATCGAGGACACTGCACGGGAAAGCCCGCAGTGGGCCGAGTTCGGCAGGCGAAGTAGGCGCCTTCCAACGGCAGGCTCGTTCTCGACGAGCGCGGCAATGTCGGTCAATGAGGGCTCTGGTGCGTACAGGGCGGTCGGGAGTCTGAGCACGCCTACCCGACTGGGGGACACGCGAACCATTCGATTGAGCGATTCGCGTACGTCCGACCCCTACGGCAGCCGGGTCGTCTCGCGGCATACGGCCTCGACTTCGTCGATGTCGACCGGTACGGCGGAAGTTAGGTTTTCATTGCCTCCCGGCGTAACCAACAGGTCGTCCTCGATGCGAATGCCTATGCCCCGGAACTCCGGTGGAATCATGTACTCGACCTTCTCCACCGCCTCGAGTTCCTCCGCCTCCGCCAGCTTGGCCTTGGCCAGGCCAAGCCTCATCCGCCGTTCTGTCCACTCGTCTAGGTCATACTCCAGCATGTGAAACGTGGCGAATTCCTGATCAGGGCGGATATAGATGCCGGGCTCCACCGTGAATGTCATACCGGGTTCGAGTAGGCGGTGGCCGTCACCGTCGTGGTAGGTCCCAGCGTCGTGAACGTCCATGCCGAGCCAGTGCCCCGTCCCGTGCATGAAGAACTCCCGATAGTGGTGCATGGCAAGCGAGTCCGGCACGTCGCGCGGGAGCAGACCGAGAGCGACCAACCCCTCCGTCAACACCTTGGTAGCCGTCTCGTGAATGACCCGCATAGTCGAACCAGGAACTGCCGCGGCGATGCCGGCACGCTCGGCAGCAAGAACGACTTCGTAGACAACCCTCTGAGGTTCGGTAAACACACCGTTGACAGGAAAGGTCCTCGTGATGTCGGCCGAGAAATACCCGTACTCAGCGGCCGCGTCGATCAGAAGCAGATCGCCGTCTTCCATCCGCCGATCGTTTTCCGTGTAATGCAGAACTGTGGCATTCGACCCCGATGCGACTATCGAGGGATATCCATTCCTCAAAGACCCAACCTGTCGGAACGTGTACTCCATAGCCGCCTGGACTTGATACTCGTATGCACCGGGAACGGCGAACCGCATCGCCTCCAAGTGACCTTCCGCGCTGATCCGGGAGGCTTCGCGCAGTAGGTCGATCTCGCCGGCCGACTTTCTCAGTCGCAGTTCGTCGAGAACGGGAGTCGGATCGCTGATCGTGAACGGCACCCGGTAGCCGAACCGTTCGTGCAGCGAGGGAAGTTTCTGTAGGACTGCCGACATGCGGCCATCGAATCGCCCGCCCCACGGGAAGTAGAGATGGGAGTGGCCCAGTAGACGATCCTGCAATGCCGATTCGAGATCGTCCAGCGGAAAGGCTTCATCAGCGCCGAACCTCTCTACGGCACCTTCAACACCGGCCCGATAGCCGTTCCATGTCTCCATCTCACGGTCCCGGGGCCGCACAAACAAGGTGTATCGATCAGAGTCAACGACCGCTACTGCCTCCGGTTCGGCGAACCCGGTCAAAAAGTAGAAAGCCGAATCCTGTCGGAACTCATGGTCAACGTCGTCGTTGCGAGTCTGCTCGAACCCGGCCGGGATCACAGCGACGGCGTCACCTATGGCATCAACGAACTCGCGACGGCGGTTCTGGTGTAGATCTGCGGAGGTTGTCATGCAATGAGGCTACTGCGTCGCATTGGCGTCGCCGGACGCTCAGAGCGTTCCGTACCAACCAGAGAGGGCGTCCGCAATGGCTTCGGGAGAGTCCTCCTGGAGGAAATGCAGGCCGGGAACCGTCACTTCGGTCTGATTCGGCCAGGCCCTGCAGATCTCCCGTTGGCGGCCGATCAGGATCGATCCCGGTTCCGCGTTGATGAACAACTTCGGAACCACCGAAGTCGCCAACCATTGCGAGTAGGACTCCACTACTGAATGCACATCAGCGGGTTCGCCGTCGAACGGGATTTGCCGGGGCCAGGTGAGGGTCGGTCGACGTGCTTCCCCAGACTCCAGGAACGGACGCCGGTACTCGGCCATTTCCTCCTCGGTCAGATCTCGAAGGATGGAACCGGGAAGTATCCGCTCAACGAACACGTTCTTCGTCAACACAATCTCTTCACCAGCTTCTGAGCGCATGGCACGGAAGATCTTCGTGGCGTCCGCCGGCCAGTCTTCCCAGGACACCGGCGCAACGATGGCCTCCATGTAGGCGATTCCCTTCACCGAATCGCGATGGCGATTGGCCCAGTCGAACCCAAGACCCGACCCCCAATCGTGAACAACGAGGGTTACGTTGTCGGTCACCCCCAACTCGATGAGCAGTGAGTCGAGGTACATCCGGTGATCGAAGAACGTGTATGCGTTCGGTCCTCCCGGGTAGAGCTTGGCGCTGTCCCCCATGCCGAGGAGATCAGGAGCAATCACCCGTCCCTGCTTCTCGAGGCGAGGCATGATATTCCGCCAGAGATAAGAAGAGGTCGGGTTGCCATGCAGGAACACGATCGGGTCTCCCTTACCCGCTTCCACGAAGGCCATGCGCATGCCGAGGACGTTTTCGTACTTCTTCTTCCACTTCACTGAATTCTCCTTCGCAGTGAACCTGAACATAGCCGTCTGGGACAGTTCCGGGAGTGTGCGAACCCCGGTGATTTGGAGTTCCGCCCATATACTCTTCCGACCGTGGTGACCTCATCGAGCTAACTCCACAACTCGTGCTGAACATGTGGGCTGCCGGCATCGCCGGTGGCGCGGTTGTGATCGCCATCTGGCGCATCGTCGGCAGAGGTTTCCACCTGCTGGTGGCGGGCTCCTCCGCGTTGATGGGGATAGGAGCCCTCGTGTTCGACCGGCGGCCGAGTACCTTCGCCGGACTCGCGTTCTTGACGCTGGCAGTGTCGCTGGCGAAACGGCCGAAGTGGACGGCAGCAACATTCGGAGCCGCGACCGCTTGCTTCCTGATGTCGGCAGCGTCGAGCGGCGGAGTCCTGCTGGCAATCAGCGGAACAGTGACTCTGGGAGCAGTGACCGACGAGATGCTGCTCGGCCATTGGTACCTCGTTGATCCCCGCCTCCCGCGCTGGGCTCTCAAATCGCTGGACGCGGTCGCTGGAGCCGGACTGATGGCCGACGCCACCCTGCTCATCTTCAACGGAGGACTGACCTGGGAGGCCGACGCATTGATCGTCGGCTGGGCCTTCGTCGCCCTCGGTGTGATGAGTTTGCTGTTGATCGTCGCCGTTTGGTTCGCCCTGAAGGAACCCGGCTACAACGGCGTGATGGCGGCCACCGGACTCTCCTACCTCGCCGTTCTAACCGTGATCGGCTCGACGATCAGTGGTCGATCGCTTCTCGGTGACGGATCCTCTCTCCTTTCCGGATAGGATCTCCGGCAATGGATATCTATACCAAGAAGGGCGACGACGGGACCACCGGTCTGTTCTATGGCGGTCGAGTCTGGAAGGACGATCCCGCCCCGGAGGCATATGGAGCGGTGGACGAAGCGGTCGCGGTATTGGCTACAGCCCGTGCAGTAGCTGATGACGACCTTGCCGGAGTTCTGTTGCAGGTCCAGCGCGAGTTGTTTGTCGTGGCCGCCGAGTTGGCGACGGCGCCCGAGAACCGGCACAAACTCGAACCGGGGGTCAGTCGGGTGACCGAAGAGATGGTCCTCCGTCTCGAAACCCGGATTGATGAGATTGTCGCCGACATCGGTCAGCCGACCGAATTCATCGTCCCCGGAGACAACCCTCTCTCGGCGGCACTCGACCTTGCGCGGACGGTGGTGAGACGAGCCGAGCGCCGCTGTTTGACCTACGCCCGGTCGGGCGGTCTGAAGGACAGTGAAGTCATCCGATATCTCAATCGGCTGGCCGACTACGTGTACAGCTTGGTGCGCGCCACAGAGTCCGAATGGAAACCTTCAAGAACCGAATAGGAGTAGCGATGGTCGAGTTCACAGCAGGAGCCAGCCTCGAGGGGGCCACAGGCAAGGTCCTCGGTGTTCCGGTATTCGCCGAGCGCAACTGGGGCCCTGGAGCCGACGTGGCCGCCGGCGCGGTCGGAGACCGCCTGGAGGCACAACTCGATCTCGTGGACTTCACCGGCAAGCTGGGTCAGGTCGCCGTCGTTCCCAGCGATGGCCCGTTCAACTCCTATGCATTCATCGGCCTCGGCGAGGAAGCCGACTCCGAAACTGTCCGCCAGGCTGCCGGTTGGTTCGCCAGGGCGGTGAGCAGGATCGATTCCGTTGCCACCACCCTTCACCAAGTCGACGTTGATGGAGCAGCCCAAGCGGTGGCGGAGGGCTTCGAGTTGGCCCTGTATCGCTTCGACAAGTACCGGTCCGAAGGGAAGCCGTCGAACGTCGAATCGGTGACCTTCGTCGGGGGGGACACTGCTGCCGCCAAGTCAGACGCCGACGCCGCCGGACCGGGAGTTCGCGGGGCGATGCTCACCCGCGACCTGATCAACGAACCTGCCAACAACAAGTCTCCCGAGGCGCTCACCGCCGTAGCGGCTGGAGTGGCGGAGGAACGGGCGCTACGTATCCGAGTGTACGAACCGGAGGAGTTCGCAGAGGAGCGGTTCGGCGCTCTCGCCGGCGTAGCGGCCGGGGCCACCAATCCCGCCCGCATGGTAGAACTCTGGTACGAACCGGAGGATGCCAAGGCCTTCATCGCTCTGGTCGGGAAGGGCATCGTCTTCGATTCGGGCGGTCTTTCGCTCAAGACGGCTGTGTTCATGGAGGACATGAAGACCGATATGTCCGGGGCAGCCGTGGTCTTTGGAGCGATACAGGCGATCGCCGAAGCCGGCCTCCCGATCAAAGTGATGGGCGTGGCTCCCATCACCGAGAACATGCCTGGAGGGAACGCCACCCGCCCCGGGGATGTTCTCGTCCCCCGCAACGGAACGTCGATCGAGGTACTCAATACAGACGCCGAAGGACGGTTGGTGCTGGCCGACGGACTATCGCTGGCCACAGAGCAAAAACCGGACATGATCATCGACGTCGCCACTCTCACCGGAGCCTGCGCCATAGCCCTCGGAGACAGGATCGGTGGCCTCTGGTCGAACGATCAGGATACCGCCGAGAAGGTCCTGAAGGCTTCTGCTCGCACCGGTGAGCGGTTCTGGCAGATGCCCCTACCGGCCGACTATCGCAAGGACATGGATTCCGAAATCGCCGACCTGAAGAACATCTCAGGCAAGCGTTACGGTGGAGCCATTCATGCAGCGTTGTTCCTGGAGGAGTACGTGGGCGAAAGCAACTGGGTTCACCTTGACATCGCCGGTCCTGCCCGGTGGAAAGAGGAGGAGCACTACTACCGCAAGGGCGGCAGCGGTTTCGGCGTCAGAACCCTCCTCGCCCTCGCCCAAGACCTCGTTCTTGCGTGAGGTCCTCCCGCCTGGCGGGACAGATTGGCGCACGAACGGGGTCTAGGAGAGAAGGGTGCGAAGCTTCTCGATCTGAGCGTGGACGCTCTCAGTGCTTCCGCCGCCCGGGGTCTTGCGACGCCGCACGGAATCAGCCGGATCGACTCTTTCGAGGTCGGAGGCCTCGAATGCGCCGTCGGTTGCCAACAAATCGTCGACCGTGGCTTCGTTGAGGGTTCGGCCGTCGTCAATCAAGTGGGCAACCAGCAAACCGACCGCCTGATGCGCCTGCCGGAAGGGGGTACCCCTTTCGACCAGCGCCTCTGCCAGATCCAGCGCAGTGACCCAGGGAGATGGCGGCGGGGGATGGAACTCGGCCGATCCTAGAAGGGCACCCATAGCCTCCAGTGTCGCCGCCAGCGTGTCGTCGGCCCGGAAGACGTGCTCCTTGTCCTCCTGTAGATCACGGTTGTAGGCCAGCGGCAAGCCCTTCTGCAGTACCAGCAATGCGGTGAGGTCTCCGATTGTCCCGGCAGCTTTGCCTCGCGCCAGTTCTGCGATGTCGGGGTTCTTCTTCTGGGGCAGAGCCGACGAGCCGGTGGTGAGTCGATCGGAGAACGTAACCCAGTTGAACTCTTGCGAGGCCCACAGGATCATCTCTTCGGCTAGTCGTGATGCATGAACCATCGCCTGCGCGCACACCCAGGCGAATTCAGCCACCAGATCACGGGAGGCAACTGCGTCCATCGAGTTGTCGAAGGTCTCCGACATGCCGAGAACCCGCGCAGCGGCGGCAGGATCCAGGGGAAGGCTCGAACCGCCCGATGCTCCGGCGCCGAGCGGCGACGACCCGAGACGCTTCGTCAGGTCGGCGAATCTCTCACGATCCCGAACCGCCATCCATGCGTAGGCCAGCAAATGGTGGCCAAACGGAATCGACTGAGCCTGCTGCAGGTGCGTGTAGGAGGCAACGACGGAGTCGGCTTGGTCGGCCGCCAGGTCGGCTACCAGCAACGCAAAGGATCGAAGCTGCTCTCCTCTGTCTTGCGCCGATTTTCGTAGGTAGAGCCTGAGGTCGAGTGCGATCTGATCGTTGCGCGACCTGCCGGTATGGAGTTTGCGGCCTACGTCACCGATTAGCTCGATGAGGCGTCTCTCCACCGCAGAATGAACATCCTCGTCCTCTTCGTGAAACTCAAATGTTCCTGCCTGAGCTTCAGTGAGTACCGCTCGAAGGCCGTCCGACAGGATTGCGCTCTCTTGGGGCGACAGAATCCCCGTGGTTCCGAGCATGTGGACGTGGGCGATCGAGCCTTCGATATCCACCTCGAGTAGGCGCCGGTCTGTCTGTGCAGCCGTATACACCCACAGCACGTCATCCGGTGCCTCGTCAAAGCGTCCGCCCCAGAGCGTCATGCCAGCCGTCCGGGGCATGTAGGACTCTGGGGGGTCACTCCCCTGCCCCCAGCCGCTCCTCAGCCAACTTCCGCAATCGCAATGCGTTGAGGCGGATGAACCCGGAGGCGACGGCCTGGTCGTAGACCGAGTCCTCCTCGAAGGTCACGGTGGCATGGTCGTAGAGTTCGTAGTGATCAGACCGTCTTCCTTCTACGTAGACACCACCCTTGTAGAGCTTGAGTCGGGCATCACCCGAGACTCTCTCTTGGATCTGGTCCATGAACGCCTGCAATGCCTCTCGTTCGGGCGCGAACCAGAACCCGTTGTAGACCATTTCTGCGTACCTGGGCACGAGCTCGTCGCGCAGGTGAGCGACCTCCCTGTCGAGCGTTATCGACTCGACCGCCTTATGAGCATGGTGGAGCACGGTTCCGCCGGGAGTCTCGTAAACCCCGCGGCTCTTCATGCCAACGAACCGGTTCTCCAGGATATCCACCCGCCCGACCCCATGAGCGCCGGCCACGGTGTTCAGGTGCGCCAGCAGATCGACGGGAGACATCTCCTTGCCGTCGACGGCGACTGGATTCCCTTTCTCGTAGGAGACGGTGACTATCTGCTCCTCATCCGGTGCCTCGCGGGGATCCACAGTGGTTCGGAACATCTCTCTCGGTGGCGCGGTCCAAGGGTCCTCGAGCACGCCGCCCTCGTATGAAACGTGGAGGATGTTGGCGTCCGTCGAGTAGGGCTTCTCCGGAGTTACCGGAATGGGGATGTCGTGCTGTTCGGCATAGGCAACGAGGTCGGCACGACCCTTGAGGTTCCACTCTCGCCAAGGAGCGATGACTTCGATGTCGGGTTCAAGGGCGTATGCCGAGAGTTCGAAACGTACTTGATCGTTTCCCTTTCCGGTCGCTCCGTGGGAAATGGCGTCGGCTCCGTGCTTTCGAGCGGCTTCAATCATCCCTTTGCTGATGACCGGGCGTGCAAGTGAAGTTCCGAGTAGGTAATACCACTCGTACACAGCATTGGCCCGTAGTGCTGGAAAGACGAAGTCCTCTACAAACTCGGCCGTCAGGTCCTCAGCGATTGCGTCCACGGCGCCGGTCCGAATTGCTTTCAGTCTTGCTTCCTCGACCTCTTCTCCTTGGCCAACATCCGCTGTGTAGGCGATGACTTCCGCGTCGTACTCCTCGATGAGCCATTTGAGGATGATCGACGTGTCGAGGCCGCCGCTGTATGCAAGAACCACTTTCATTGGCCTGCTCCGAGCTGTTCTAGTTGTTTAGCGATTCTCCAGCCGCCCTTGGCTTCTGCAGCGACAACCAGAACGGTGTCGTCTCCGGCGACGGTGCCAAGCACACCATCAATTCCGACTCGATCCACCGCTCCGGCCACGACCTGGGCTGCTCCCGGAGGGGTACTCACAACCACGAGGTTGCCGGTGGGAACGATGGTCTCGGCAAACTCCGCCAGCAGTCGACGGAGCGCATGGATGCTCGTTCCTTCGTCGCCATCAGCGCTACCGGCACGAACCGAATAGACAGCTCGCCCGGAAGCACTGCGGACCTTGACCGCTCCAATCTCTCTCAGATCTCGGGAAACTGTTGCTTGCGTCACATCAAACCCAGCGTCTGCCAATCCGGCCACGAGTTCAGATTGACTACCTACCTTTTGCAGGCCAATGATTCGACGGATCGCCCGTCGGCGAGCAGCAGTGTTTGGCATGGCGAGAATATACAGGCACCTGCATATCTATGCAAACTAGATGAGTTGATGTCCTCCGTCCACGGCCAGTACGTCTCCGGTCACGAAAGTCGAGCGGGCTAGAAAGAGACAGGCCTCTGCGACATCGTCCGGCATTGCCTCGCTCCGCATCGGAGTGGTCTTTCTCACCATCTCCCGTATCTCAGTCCAATCCCTGGTCCAGGGAGTATCCACGAGACCGGGGGCGACGGCATTCACCCTGACCTCCGGCCCAAGCACACGGGCCAGCAGTCGCGTCATGTGATTCAGTCCGGCTTTTGAGACGGCGTACGGGACGGAAGACCCGATGGGGCGAAGGCCTGCCAGTGAGGTTACGTTGATGACCGACCCGTTGTCTGACTCTCTCAAGTATGGGACCGCCGCCCGGGTCACGTGCCAGGTGCCGAGAAGGTTGACGCCGAGAATCTCTAGCCAGATCTCGTCGGTGACGGCGTCGAGGTCGTTGTGAGGAATCACCTGGGTCCGGCCCGCGTTGTTTACCACGATATCCAATCGGCCGAAGGCGGAAACAACTTCTTCGACCATCGCTCGAGTCGCCTCGTCGTCGGCTATGTCTGCCCGACAGTAGATTCCGCCGAGACGTGCAGCCAAGTCTTCGCCCGCCTCGACGCTGCTGACGGAGTTGATTGCCACGCGAGCGCCTTTCTCGGCGAATCGTGTGGCCACCTGCTCACCGATCCCGCTCGAGCCTCCCGTCACCAGAATCGACTTCCCGGCGAACTCCACACTGCCTCCTCTGTGATTCTGAATCGAGATTAGGCCTGCTAGAACCGGCGGGACCTATATGGTGACCACAGACTCGAGAGGATCGATATGGGAGAGAAAGGCGCCCGCCTAACCGGAACTGCGGTCGAGGTAGCGGAGCAGTTCTTGGGCGAGCTTCCGGCCATAGCTGATCTGTCTTCGAGGAGGATGTTCGGCGGCGTGGGTGTATTCGCAGAAGGGAAGATGTTTGCGATCGTCGACTCCGGCGGTTTCTCTTTCTACGAGCGGACGAAACGACCTCGAGGGACTTCGAAACCGGTAGTGGGCACAAACACGGTCGGATGCCCTACTGGTCGGTTCCAAACACAGCTCTATCGAAACTCGACGAACTCCCCGGGTGGGCAGCCCGTGCCGTGGAAGTAGCGAAGAACCACTGACAACAACTCTGTTTTTCGTCTAGGGGGAGGCGAGGGCACGGGCGAAGCGGGAGATAGCCTCCCGGGTTTCGGACTCGGTGATCGTGAGCGGCGGCGCAAACCGCACCGCGTCCGGCCGCACGTTGTTGACGATCAGACCCTCGTCGAGTGCAGCGAGCACCAGGTCGGCAGCGACGGGTTCGTTCAGGACCGCCGCCAGCAGGAGGCCTCTCCCCCTGACTTCTCGAACTCCGGGCAACTGTTTCAACGCGAAGCGGAACTGTTGCTCGCGATCGGTGACGTTTGCCAGGACGCCGTCCTCCTCGATGATCGCCAACGTTGCCAGTGCCGCCGCACACACCGCCGGGCCGCCCCCGAAGGTCGTGGCGTGATCGCCGGGACGGAACGCCGCGGCCACTTCGTCCTCTGCCAGGCAGGCGCCGATGGGCAACCCGTTGGCCAGCGCCTTCGCAGTCGTTGCGATATCGGGGACGAAGCCGAGTTGCTGCCAGGAGAACCAGGTCCCGGTCCGCCCCACTCCGGCTTGCACGTCATCGACAATCAGCAAGATCTCGTTGTCATCGCAGAGCGCCCGGAGGTCCTGCAGATATCCCTCACTCAGGGGAAGAACGCCTCCTTCTCCCTGGGTCGTCTCAATCATCACCGCTGCGATTCCTGGATGCAGTCCCGACCGAACTGCTTCGAGATCCTCGGGAGGCACCTGCACGAATCCCCGGGGAAGCGGTTGGAAAGCTGCCTGTTTCTGAGGCTGCCCGGTGGCAGCAAGGGTGGCAAGAGTCCTACCGTGGAAGGACCCGTCCAGAGAGATGATCTCGTGGCATTCTGGCCCGCGCTTCTCCACACCCCAACGGCGGGCGAGCTTGATCGCGGCTTCGTTGGCGGTTGCTCCGTCATTGCAGAAGAAAACCCGATCAAGCCCTGATAGGTTCGTCAAACGTTCGGCGAGTTCCACCTGGGGAGCGGTGTAGAACAGATTGGAGACGTGTACCAGCGTCAACATCTGTTCGGCTACTGCGGCAGCCACACGGGGATTGGCGTGGCCGACGGACGTCACTGCAATCCCGCTCAGACAGTCGAGATATGCAGTCCCGAGACCATCGTATAGCCAGCTGCCGTCGCCGCGCACGAACTCCACCGGCAACCGTCGGTACGTTTGGATGAGAGAAGCGCCCTCCCTGGCGACCAGGTTGGTCACGGCATCACCATGGTGCCTATTCCGCTGGGCGTGAAGATCTCCAGCAGGAGCGCGTGCTGTACCCGGCCGTCGAGGATATGGACCCGGTGGACCCCGCTCTCCATCGCCGAGATACACGAGTCGAGCTTCGGCAGCATCCCTTTCGAGACCGAACCCGACGCGACCAGGTCACGCAGTCCCTGCACCGTCACCCGCTGGATCAACGAATCACTATCGCCCAGGTCGCTGTAGAGGCCTTCAACGTCCGTCAAGTAGACGAGCTTCTCAGCTTTGAGAGCCTCCGCCAGTGCACCGGCGGCGGTGTCCGCGTTGAGGTTGTACACATTCCCGTCCTCGCCGAGGGCTAGGGGCGCTATCACCGGAACGACGCCCTCCGCCAACATTCGAGAGATCAAATCGGGATTCACGTTCGATATTTCGCCGACGAACCCCAGTTTTGGATCCCGGGGTGAGGCAACAAAGAGGCTCCCATCAATACCAGTCACGCCGGCTGCCAGCGCTCCGTGCGATCCCAAGAGGCGCACGATGTCCGGATTGATCTCCCCCGCCAGCGTGGTCTGGACAACCCTGATCGTCTCAGCATCTGTGACCCGCAATCCATCTACCCACTGCGGTTCCACACCGGCCTGACCCATAGCTCTGGTGATGTGTGGACCACCACCGTGAACGATCACCGGACGAAGACCAACGAGCGCCAGGAGAGCTACGTCTCCGGCGAAAGTATGCCTCAGGGTCTCGTCGGCCATAGCCGAACCGCCATACTTGATCACGAACGTCTTGCCCTTGAACTCCTGGATATACGGCATCGCCTCCATGAGGATCTTTGCGTTGCCCATCGTCCTGGCAATACGACTCTTGGAGGCATCCGGTGGCGTTCTCGTCATGAGCGTTCTCCGTTGAAGCGGACATATTCCGGTGTGAGGTCCGTTGTGAGGATCCTCGCACGTCCGGGACCCGCTCCCACGATCACCTGTAGCTCAAAGTCCCCGTTGAGTCGTTCCAGCAGCGAACCCTCGTCAAACGGAACGCCTACGCCTCCGGCGGCCACCAGTTCTCCCTCGTACGAAATAGAGATGGCGGAGGCCTCGATGGGAACAGGGCCCACTCCGAGCGCTCCGAAGATCCTCCCCCAGTTCGGATCCCCTCCGTAGAAGGACGCCCTCACCAGATCGGAGTCGGTGAGCGCCTTTCCTATCGCGCGAGCCTCGGCATCGTTCGATGCACCTCCGACCTCTACCGTCACAACCCGCTTGGCGCCTTCGGCATCCGCTGCGATCTGGCGAGCAAGGTCCGCGCAAACTTGTGTCAACGCAAGGCGGAAAGAATCCGGATCGGCGGAAACGCCGGAATCGCCGGAGGCCAAAATCAGCACCGAGTCATTGGTCGATTGACAGCCGTCGACGTTCAGTGAGTTGAAACTCCGGTCGACCGACTCCGCCAGGGCCACCTGTAGAACCTCCGAGGCAACGATGGCGTCGGTGGTGATCAAGGCAAGCATCGTGGCCATGTCGGGTCGAATCATGCCGGCCCCCTTGGCCATACCGCCGATCGAGTACCCGTCTTGAGACACAGCCGCCTCTTTCGACACCGAGTCGGTCGTCATGATCGCTCTGGCGGCCGCGGTCCCCGCCGCAGGAGTGTTGGTCAGGTCGGCGGGTAGGCCATTCACCAGACAATCGACTGGAAGGCGGGGCCCGATCATTCCGGTCGAACACACAAGAACATCGTCGGGAGCGCATCCGTACATGGCAGCCGCCGCGTGAGCGGTCTCTATGGCGTCGGCTAGACCTGGACTGCCGGTGCCGGCATTGGCGCAGCCGGAGTTGAGTACAACGAGTCGGGCGACTCCGTTGCCCAGGTGTCCCTTCGAAACCGCCACTGGAGGAGCCGCCGTTGTGGAGGTAGTGAACACGCCGGCGGCCGCCCCCGACCGGGATGCGGTCACGACGGCCAGATCGAGGGCTCCATCGGCTTTGATCCCGCAGGCGGTCCCGGCAGCTGCAAAGCCTCCGGCAGCCGTCACGCTCATGGCATCCACCCCGCCACCGGCAACCCGGCGGTCTCGTCGATCCCGAACATGAGGTTGGCCGCCTGAACCGCCTGACCGGCCGCTCCCTTGATCAGATTGTCGATAGCCGAAAGCACCACGGCCATCCCAGTGCGTTCGTCCAGATATGAAGATATGAGCGCCCTGTTCGATCCAACGACCCACCGTGTTTGCGGAGGCAAGTCGATCACTTCCACAAATGGCTCAGAGTCGTATTTGTCGACCAGCGCACTTCGAATATCCCCCAGGGTGGTGCCGTCGACAACAGGGGCAGTCACCGTAGACAGAATCCCCCTCTGCATCGGGACGAGGTGTGGTGTGAATGTGACGAGCGCCTTGCTGCCTGTCGCCTCCTCAATACCCATCTCAATCTCCGGACGATGCCGGTGCTTGGTGACACCGTAGGCCCGTACACCCTCGTCGATTGATCCGAACAGGAGGTCCTCACGGAGTGCTCGTCCGGCTCCGGATACTCCAGACAGGGCGTTGATCGTTATTGCATCTTGCCGAATGATGCCTGCCGCGCACAGAGGCACGGCCGCTAGAAGTGCCGACGTCGGGTAGCAACCCGGGGATGCCACCAATCGTGCTCCTGCCATGTCGTCCCGGAACAACTCGGGCAGGCCGTAGACCCAATCTGCCAGCACGTCCGGCCGCGGGTGACCACTTCCGTAGGCGGCCTGGTAGCGAGCGGCCGAGTCCATTCGGAAATCGCTACCCAGATCGACGACCCTGGCTCCGCTCTCTGCCAAAGCGATACCCACGTCCGTCGATGAACCGTGCGGCAATCCGAGGAAAACGATGTCGACATCGGGTAGATCCTCTACGTCGTTCGACCCGAATCGTCGGAGGCCGCCGGACAGCTGAGGGTGGACATCCCCCAGCGCCTCACCTTCTCGAGAATGGGCGCCGAGGTACTCGACGACGAAATTTGGGTGTTCGTCGAGCAGCCTCACGATTTCGCCTCCGGCGTAACCGGAGGCTCCGAGGACTGCAGCCGAGAAAGTCATAGAACGCATGAATATACGGAACCGTGCATAGGGATGTCAATGGTTCGCCTCCCGCGCGTACCCTGCCCCATGGACGGGTTTACCCAGGGGGAGCCAGGTCCATCGCCTCGATCGGAGGTAGCTCCCGGTCGAAGATCCACCGCCGTACGAGGGCGCCGGCATCGGGGCCCCCTACTTCGGATACGAGCTGCAGGAACTGGCCGGTCGAGACATTCCCATGCTCATTGCTCGTCGTCCAGGCCTTCAGGAAATCGAAGAACGCATCCTCGCCGAGTTCGAGCCGTAGCGCATGAACCGCCAAGGCGCCACGGATGTAAACGGATTGGTTGAACAGGTCGTCCGCCGGCGGAGACCCCGGCGGTGGATTCAGGTCCAGGGCCTGTTCATATGCCGCCGCCTCGCTTCCAGCCGACTGAACCAAGGAAGCGCCGGACAGTGTGCGATATGCCGCCACAACCTCTCCCGTGAATGCTGCCTCGCCGCGGTCGTACCCGGCCCACAACCATTGCAGGTAGGTAGAGAATCCCTCGTTCAGCCAGACATCGCTCCAGTCGGAGACGCTCAGCGAGTCGCCGAACCACTGGTGGGCGAGCTCATGTGCGACGACCGCCTCACCCAGCACGAGGATCTGCGTTCCATAGGTTGGCCGGGTTTGCGTCTCCAGAGCTGCAGGCACATTGGCAGTCTCCAACACCAGTGCTCCATACTCAGCAAACGGATAGGGACCGAGAACCTCAGTGAAGAAGTCCATCATCTCATCCTGCCGTTCGAACTTCGCTCGCTCACCTGCGAGCAGATCCGTATCGAAGTAGTTGACTATCGGTACTCCCCCACTCGATTCCTCCACCGTACGGTCGAACTCACCGATCCCGAGCCCTACCAAATAGGGGGCAATCGGGTCGGTGGACTCCCATGTGAAGGTTGTCAGACCATCATTCGAAGTTTCATCCGTGAGTGTTCCCGAAGATACGACGGTGAGGCCGGCAGGGACCGTCATCCGCAATGAGAACGTCGCCTTGTCCAGCGGATGGTTGTTGGAGGGGAACCAGGTTTCAGCCCCACCCGGTTCGCTCAGCGCAAACCAGCCGTCGACGCTCTCGTGCCAGCCGACTCGAAACCGACCCGCGACGTTCGGGATGGACGCAGGGACACCGCCGTACCCAATCACTACTTCCGTGTCCAACCCCTCGGTAAGAGGAGAGTCGGGGAACACAAGCAACTCATCTCCAACTTCGAAGGAGACGCTCATCCCATCGACGGTCACGGACTCCACTTCCATGCCGGTCAGGTCCAGATAGAAAGACTCGAGGAGCACCGTCGGCCGCATCGTGACCGTGGCCGTTCCTTCGAGTCGGTCACCATCGAAGGTCAAGTCCAGGGCGTAGTGACCGACATCGTACCCGCTGTTGCCGAGAGCAGGATGAAGTGAGTCTCCGAGTCCGGCATCGCCCGGTTGAGGGACGGGTATGGCGAGCGAAGATGATGTCGATTCGATCGCCCCGGAGCTCACCGTTGACGGCAAGGTGGTCTCCTCGGTCGTCCTGGGAGAGGTCCCACTACAGGCGACGAGCAGAACCAACAGCGGCCAGACCCAACGCTTCATGACCTTGTGATGCCCTTCTCGGCAGCCCATCCATCGACTATCGCGAGGGCCTCTTCCT
>CBDTUP010000019.1:0-15930 GCA_965363685.1 uncultured bacterium
AGCAGCCGTCAAGACCCCACTGTGCATTGCCGAAGAACGGACTTCGACTATCGGTGGGACCCATGGAATGCGGTCGAGTGGGCGGAGCGACCGAAGCGCGGCCTCCAGGCGTTCATCGATGCGGTCTCTGAGGCCACTGGTGGGTGACGGACTCGGCTTCCGTAGCCGGGGTCCGTGACTCATTTATCCACGGCGGAAGTACCATCGTCACGATGAACACCGAGTCGGAACCGATGGTCGATCTCTACAACGATGGTCCTCAACCGCGCCGGCGTCCTCGCTGGCCGTGGGTGGTCATCGGTGTGTTCATGCTGATGATCGGGCTGACTGTGGCGGCATGGAATGTGACCCTGCCGTATTTTGCGATGTCGCCGGGACCTCTCTACGACGTTACCGATTTCGTGGTTCTCGGTGATGGCGAAGTCAACCCACCGGTCGGTGATTTCTACATGCTCACTGTTGTGCTGCAAGAGGTGAATGTATTCGAGTACGCCCTTGGCAGTCTCGACCCGGCCATCGACCTGGTCGAGCGGAATCGCATTCGCCCGGACGATGTGAGCCGTGAGGAACAACGCGAGATCAATCTCAACTCGATGAATGAGTCAAAGACGACGGCCAAGTTCGTGGCGTTCGATCGGTTGGGTTATGAGGTGTCGTTAACGGGCGAGGGTGTATTCGTGGTCTCGGTTCTGGACGGCGTCCCGGCCGCTGAGGTCCTACAGCAGGGTGACGTGATTGTGGCCGTGGAGGGGGTTGAGGTGGCACTGGCTCCAGATGGCGTGGCTGAGATCACTAGTTACGAGATCGGCGACATCATCACTCTGTCGATACTGCGCGATGGCGACCGGATCGATGTCGACGTACTGCTCATCGAGCACACAGATTTCGAAGACCGTCCGATGGTTGGATTCCTGGCAGAGACCTACAACGCCGAGTTCACCTTTCCAGTTGACGTCGATATCGACTCCCAGAACATCGGTGGCCCATCGGCCGGTCTGATGTACACGCTGGCGGTGATGGATGTCCTCAGTGAGGAGGACTTGACTCACGGATGGCGAATCGCCGGAACGGGCACGATCAGTTCCGATGGTTCGGTTGGTGCCATCGGTGGTATCAAACAGAAGGTGGTGGCTGCCCAGGAAGCCGGGGCTCATTATGTGTTCGTACCGGTAGCCAACTTCGAGGCGGCCAGTTCTGTGGTCGACGATGATGTTGAGCTGATCGCAGTCGAGACTATCGACGAGGCTCTCGAGTTCCTCGAGGAACTCCCTCCCGCGTAGGGCATCAAACACAGGAATCTCGTCGATGAGCGGGTATCGTTCCGGCAATGGCCGACCTCGTTTCCCCCGATCAGGTTCGTAGTAGGTCTTTCCGGACAACATTTCGCGGCTTCGACCAGTCGGAAGTTGCAGAATTCCTCGACCGGATTGCCCGCACAATCGAGAGCCTCGACGCCGAGCGCGAGCGTCTGCTGGTGCAATCCGGTGAACCGGATGACGGTGATCTGCGCTCTGAGTTCCAAAGGGTTGCTGCGGAGGTCGGGGAGGTTCTCGAGGCTGCGCGGATTGCCGCAGAAGGCATGCGTGAGCGAGCTGCAGCTGAGGTGGCGGAGTGGCGTCGCGCAGCCGAGGAAGATAGTCGTAGCAAACGCGCGGCTGCTCAGTCGGATGCCGAGGCCTTGCGCGGTGACGCCTGGGCGACCTCGAAGGCCATGCTCGATCAAAGCCTGGAGGCTGCCAAGGTGATTGCCGCCGAGGCGGAGCGTGAGGCACTGGCAATAGTCGGTCACTCGGAACGCGAGTCGCATCGTTCTCAGGCTGCTGCCAGGCGGGAAGCCGACGAACAGATTCGGACGGCGAAGATGGAATCGGAGCGCTTGCTGGTCGATGCTCGCGCTCAGCATGACGAAATCATTGATACGGCTCGCAAGCAAGCCGACGCTGCGCAGGAGCGGGCCCGTGCGCTCGAGGTACGCCGTGATGAGTTGCTGGCCGAACTCGAAACGGTCCGTTCGACGATCCATACCATGAAGACCGAGATCGAGGATCGCCGTGAGCCTGTGCCGAGCTCATCGAGTCATCCGCCGACCGTTCGACTGATACCCGCCGAGAAAACCGAACCCGGTCCCGACCTCGAGAAGAAGGAGCGCTGGTCGCCGCCCGACTCTGTGAAGATAATCCCTGCCGCGCCGAAGCCGAGCGCGTCCGATGAGCCTGTGGACGCAGCCTCTCTGGCCGATGAGGTTCGGCGCTTGCGCGACGAGGCAGCCCTGGCGGAGCTCGCCGGCGAATCAGGCGAGGGCGAAGACGAGTCGCCCGTCGAGGTCGAAGTGCCTGTCCCTAGTGCCGAGAACGAGCCAGAGGTCGACGACGATGATGTCGTGACGGATTCTCTCGAAGTGGTCGAAGTGGAAGAGGTAGAGGAGACCCCGGAGCCGGTTGCAGCCGAAGAGACATGGGCGCTCGATTCCTTGTTCGCAACGCTGAGAAGCGAGCCAGAAGAGGAACAGGACGTGCCGTCGGCGGCAACCGAGTACCCGCCGGAGCCAGTGCCCGCCGAAGTCATGATCGATGAGCCGCCTAGCGTTGGTGGAGAAGCGGGCGTTGCAGATGCAAACGACGCGATCGCGGGTCGCGATCACCTTCTGCTCCCGATCACCAATCGCGTCCTGCGAGGGGTTAAACGGCAACTCACTGAAGCACAGAATTTGACTCTCGAAGATGTGCGCGTCAACGAGCGATGGGACCCCGATTCCGTGGATCTGGCGGAACGGGTGCGAGGCGATCTCATGGTGCTGGTGCAGGAGAGTTACGCGGCGGGGCAGTCGACGGCCGGTTCAATACTTGGGGTCGAGACCGGCAGGCCAAAACCGGCAAAGCTCGACGTCCCGGATCACTCTGAGGAGTTCGCGGCCGGATTGAAGGATGCCCTGGCGAACGTGGCTGGATCGGCCGGGGAGCAGGGGCCGAGGGCGCTCTCTGCATCGCTTTCGCGTGTGTATCGGGCCTGGAGGACCGACGAGGCGGAGCGACGCTTGCGTGAATACGCCTCGACGGCATTCCATCGCGGGATACTGGCCGGTGCCGCCTCGGCAGGAGCATCGACGGTTTCCTGGGTACTGGCAGGGCGGGGTTGCACGAGTTGTCGGGCAGCGGCGAAGGCAGGGTCGGTTGCGATCAATTCCGATTTCCCGGGGGTTGACGGGGTGCCTCCGGTTCATCCGGGTTGCCGGTGTACCATCGTTCCTGTGTGAACTGAACCCGTCGGGAACCCTCCCGACCGTATACCCGTCGCCTGTTCTTAGAATGGTTGCTGCATGATCAATCGTGAACCAACTGAATACACCCGTGCCCCGCGTCGGCGTGGCCTCGGAATCGTCATTGTCATTGCCGCGATCGTTCTTCTGGCTCTCCGCACGTTGGCGGGGTTCTGGACGGACTACTTGTGGTTCAAGTCCGTCGACCTGGTATCGGTGTGGTCGACCCGGTTCTGGACGACCGGTGCCATCGTGGTGGTGGCATCTCTGGTTGCATTCGGGTTCCTGTTCGGGAACCTCATCATGGCCGACCGCCTTTCCCCGCGATTCCGTCTCGTGGATCTCGGAGACGACGAGGAAGTTGTTGAACGTTTCAGTGAATGGATTGAACCCCGGATACGGCGGGTTCGGCTCCTACTGGCTGCGGTGTTCGGCGTCATGCTCGGAATTGGGACGGCGACGCTTCTCGATCCCGTGTTGGGCTTCCTCAATGCGAGCGACTTCGGGATCAACGACCCCGAGTTTGGAACCGACGTAGGGTTCTTCGTCTTCCGTTTGCCCCTGTGGCGTGAGTTGATCAACTGGTCATTCCAACTCGTTGTCGCTACCGCCATCCTGGTGGCCGCCCTTCACTATCTCAACGGGGGTATCCGCCTGCGTCAGGGCCGTGCCCCGGAGATCGGGGCCGGCGTCCGCGCCCATCTCTCAGTGTTGTTCGCGCTGCTGGCGATCCTGAAGGCCGGCGCCTATCGGCTTGATACCTATGAACTGCTCATTTCGCCGGGCGGAGCCGTGTTTGGGGCCGGATACACAGATGTCAATGCGCGGATACCGGCCCTGAACCTTCTCGCTCTGATCTCGCTGGCGGCAGCCGCTCTGCTGCTGTACAACCTGCGGCGGCGGGGTTGGATGCTGCCGGCCGTCGCGATTGGCAGCTGGCTGGCGGTTTCGCTGGTCGTCGGCAACATCATTCCGGCGGCAGTGCAGCGATTTCAGGTGGATCCAAATGAGATCGAGCGCGAGCTCCCGTACGTCGCGCGTACGATCGAATTCACTCGAGAAGCGTTCGGTCTCTCCGATGTCGAAGTGCGCCCGTTCCTCGCTACTCAGGATCTCGATGCCGACGCTATCGAGGCCAATCGCCCGACCATCGACAATCTGAGGTTGTGGGATCCGGCCGTGCTCGAGTCGACATACCGGCAGCTGCAGGAGCTGCGGACGTTCTACAAGTTCGAGGATGTTGATATCGATCGCTACATGATCGATGGTGAGCTCACACAGGTGATGCTGTCGGCCCGCGAACTCGACCTCGCCGGTCTCGAAGTTGAAGGGTGGGTCAATGAGCATCTGGTGTTCACCCATGGTTTCGGCGCGGTATTGAGCCCTGCCAACGCGGTGACGGTCGAGGGACAACCCGACTTCTTCGTCAAAGACATCCCGCCGGAGACCGAAGTGGCGGGGCTCGAGGTTGATCAACCGAGGGTCTATTTCGGAGAGGGCCTGGAGTCCGGCAGTTTTGTCATCGTCGCCACCAATGAAAAAGAGGTCGATTTCCCGCTCGGCGCGGGTGAGAACGCGGTCGAGTTCAACTCCTACGACGGAGCCGGGGGAGTTCCCATCGGCAACATCTTCAAGCGAGCCGCTTTCGCTCTTCGGTTCGGGGACTTCAATACTCTGATCGCCCAGCAACCGACCAGTGACAGCAAGGTCTTGATGGTTCGCAACATCACCGATCGGGTCACCACTGCTGCTCCGTTCTTGTATCCGGATGGCGACCCGTATCTGGTCACCATCGGCGGAAGAATGATCTGGATGATCGACATGTACACGGTTACGGATCAGTACCCGTACTCGGAGCCAACCAGAACATCGCGTCTCAGTGAGGAGGCCCGTCTACCTTTCGGCCTCAACTACGTGCGCAACTCGGTCAAGGTGGCGATCGATGCCCACGACGGGACTATGAACTTCTACGTTGTCGATCCGACAGATCCAATGGTTCAGACCTACCAGAAGATCTATCCGGACCTCTTCACGGACTTCGAAGATATGCCGCAGGGGTTGGTTGAGCATCTCCGATACCCGGAAGATCTGTTCCGCATTCAGAGCGACGCGTACTCGTTCTATCACGTGATTGATCCCCGCGTATTCATCAATAACGGTGACCCGTGGGCGATCGCCCGCGATCCCTCCACCACTGCTTCCGAAGCGATCCGGATCAGAGCCGACTACGTCGATTCCGACAACGTCGAGTATCGGCCGATGTTGCCGTACTACCTGCTCATGCGGTTGCCGGACGAAGACGCACTGTCGTTCATCCTCATGCAGCCGTTTACGCCTGCGAACCGCCCCAACATGTCTTCGTTCCTCGTCGCCAAGTCGGGTCCGGAAGATTACGGCCAGCTGATCGATTTCCAGCTGCCCCGCGACAGGTTGGTTGATGGGCCCGGTCAGGTGGGAGTCCGGATCAATCAGGATCCGAACATCTCGCCGGAGTTCACCCTGCTCGGGCAGGAAGGATCTGTGGTCATCCAGGGGAACATGCTGGTTGTACCGATCGATGAGTCCGTGCTCTACGTGCAGCCGATATACCTGCAGGGAGAGGACCGGGCGTCAGCATTGCCCGAGTTCAAGAAGGTGGTGGTGGTCTTCGACGATCGAATCGTCATGCGCGACACACTTGATCAGGCGATGGCCGCCGTTTTCGAAGGATACGTTGTGCCCGGCGGGATTGATGACGGTGACGGCGACGTTCCGACCACAGATCCGGGTGGAGATGGGGAACCCATTTCGGATGATGTTGCCGCGCTACTGCGTGACGCAGATGCGGCTTTCGTAGCTGCGCAGACAGCGTTGGATAGTGGTGACCTGGGGGCGTATCAGGCGAAGATCATCGAGGCGCAGACACTCATCGAGCAGGCGATTGCTCTGTTGAACAACGGCAGTTGAAACCTGGCCGTTCTTGCGTGAGAAGCGCCCGCCCGGCGGTCGGAACTCACGCAAGAACGGTAACGGCGGCTTTGCGGTCACAACAGGACCGTCGTACACTTGAAGGACAACACGACGCGGGGTGGAGCAGTCTGGTAGCTCGTCGGGCTCATAACCCGAAGGTCGTAGGTTCAAATCCTACCCCCGCTACGAAGGAAGCCCCTTGCAACGCAAGGGGCTTCTGGCTATTCCGGGTTCGTTCCATTTGGCCGTCATGGGTGATTCGATCCGCAACCTCGGACCCGACCCAGCAAACGGATCTGGGGACCTGCGGCTCGGTGTCGATCGATGCAGTTGGTCGCTGGGGGCGCTCAGTTGCTCGGATTCATCAAGTGGCGTCGTCAGGTCATATCAGAACAGGCCCACCACGTTGCCGGATTCATCAACGTCGACATCCATGTAGGCGGGCCTTGTGCCCAGGCCGGGCATGGTGCGCATTTCTCCAACAATCGGGTAGATGAACCCGGCTCCAACTGAGGCCCGCACCTCGCTGATAGGGAGCGTGTAGCCCTTCGGTGCACCTTTTTGGGTGGGATCGTGGCTCAAACTGAGATGAGTCTTTGCCATACAGATAGGTAGTTCCCCGAATCCATTGCGTTCATAGCTGGCGATCTGGTTCCTGGCTTTCGACGAATATTCAACGTCGGCCGCACCGTAGATCTCCCGGGCTATGGTCTCGATCTTCTCGTTGATGCTCGCATCGAGTGGATACAGGAAGTCGAAATCCGATTCCTCTTGGCAAGCTTCCGTAACGGCCGCCGCGAGAGCCTTGCAGCCATTGCCCCCTCCGCCCCAGGGATCCGCCAAGACCGCGGCGCTCGCCCCGGCCTCCATTGCGGCGTTCTTGATGAGATCGATCTCGGCGGTCGTATCGGTGGCAAAGGTGTTGACGGCTACGACAACCGGCACTCCGAACTTGCGAGCGTTGCGGATGTGGGCTTCCAGATTGCTCACGCCGGCAGCCAGCAGCGAGAGATTCTCTTCTGTGTAGGCCTGGTCCAGGGGCTTTCCAGGTACGACTCTCGGGCCGCCTCCGTGTGTCTTCAGTGCGCGGACGGTGGCGACGAGCACGAGGCAGTCGGGAACCAGGCCCGACACCCGACACTTGATATCAAAGAACTTTTCCATTCCGATGTCGGCGCCGAAACCAGATTCGGTGACTACGTAGTCGCCGAGGCGCAGGGCCATGCGATCGGCCAGGATCGAGGAGTTGCCGTGGGCGATGTTGGCGAATGGTCCGGCATGAACGAAGGCCGGCTGACCCTCGAGTGTCTGCATCAGGTTGGGATGTAGAGCATCCTTCATCAGAACGGTTACCGCTCCGGCCACACCGAGATCGTCGAGGGTGATCGGTTGACCAGAGCGATTGAGGCCGATTACAGCTCTTCCGCACCGTTCCCGAAGATCCCGGACCGCAGACCGGTAATCCTCACCGTCGACAAGCGCGAGGATCGCCATCAACTCGCTGGCCACCGAGATGTCGAACCCGCCTTCACGGGGCCGCCCGTCCGCTTTACCTCCCAGACCGATGACAATGTTGCGAAGCGATCGATCGTTCATATCCACGACCCGCCGCCAGGTGAGGTTGTACAGGTCGATATCGAGCCGTTTCAATCCCAATGCATCGAGCTTCTCGTCGCTGAGCCGACGTTCGTGGTAGTGCCTGGCGTCAATCGCCGCCGACACGAGATTGTGAGCGATCGAGACTGCATGGATGTCACCGGTCAAATGGAGGTTGAAATCCTCCATCGGGATTACCTGGCTGTATCCGCCGCCGGCCGCTCCGCCCTTGATCCCGAAGGTTGGCCCCATGCTGGGTTGTCGGATGCAGGCGATCGCGTTGTGTCCTAGGGCACCAAGACCTTGGACCAGGCCGATTCCCGTCGTTGTCTTCCCCTCGCCGAGAGGAGTCGGTGTGATGGCCGTCACGTCCACGTATTTGCCGAGCGGGCGATCAGTGAGTTTGGGCAGGGCGTCGAGATGAACCTTGGCCTTGTTCGAACCAAAGAGGATCAGGTCGTCGTCATCGATACCTAGATCCGAAGCGATTTCCTTGATCGGTCGGACGGTTGCTGCTTGGGCAATCTCTAGATCGGACGGGACATTCTGGGTAGCAGCCATGACTCTATCCTTTGATTGGCCTCAACATGGGGCTGATCGGTCAGTTGACCTAGCTGAAGACTACAGGAGTGCCAGCACCCCTCCAACCAGCGAAAAACATCGTTCCGAATCAAAAAGCTGCGATGTCATCGCCACGGATCTCCCGGCCGATGATGTACCTCCCTCCGACCTTCTGGGGCAATTTCCGGTGAGTGGATTTCTCAAAGAAACTCCTACCCCACGGCCGTTAGCGGTCTTGGTTGTAGCCGGTGTTGGTATCGCGCCTATCGGTCTTGGATGAACTGTGATGGCATACTGGCCGTCGCACCCGGAACACGGAGAGCAGAAATGACCGGCAAACTCGAAGCCATGCTGAACGAGGGTCGACCGATCTTGCTGGACGGGGGAATGGGCACGTCGCTCTACCAGGCTGGAATCGAGCCCGGCGTTGCTCCCGACGAATGGAACTTGACCCACCCCGACGTCATCAGGGGGATCCATCGTGCCTACATCGAGGCCGGGTCGCAGGTGATTCTGACCAACACGTTCGGTGGGAACCGCTTCCGGCTCGGATTCCATGACCTTGGAGATCGGGTTACAGACGTGAATCGGATCGGGGCACAGTTGGCCCGCGCAGAGGCCGATGCTGCCGGTCACGAAGTCCTCGTGGCGGGATCGATAGGACCGACCGGTGAGTTGATGGAGCCCTACGGGGTGCTGACCCGTACAAGTGCCAGGGATGCATTTGCCGAGCAGGCTGCAGCACTGGTCGAGGGTGGTGTCGACCTCCTCTGGATTGAGACAATGAGCGATCTCGACGAGGTCGAGGCAGCCGTCGAAGCCGCACAGGACGTGTGTGATCTCGAAGTGGCGACCACTCTCAGTTTTGAGACGAGGGTGCACACCATGATGGGTGTGAGCCCCACACAGGCAATCGAGCGCCTCCGAAATCTGGGTGTTGTCGCAATCGGCGCCAACTGCGGCACCGGATCTCCCGACGTCGAGAAGGCAATCGAGGCAATGCGAGCCGTCGATTCCGATGTGGCGCTCATCGCCAAACCCAATGCAGGTCTCCCTCAGCACTCCAATGGTGAGATCGTGTATTCGGAAGGTGCGCCGGAGATGGCGGAGCACGCTCGAAGGCTCAGCGACCTGGGAGCGAGTTTGATTGGGGGGTGCTGTGGAAGTACTCCTGATCATCTTCGGGCGATGGCAGTGACGTTGGGGAGCGTCTCCCGGTAGTGAGCGCCGGCGGCTGAACCGCCCAACTACGCTCGTGCTACGCCCGCGTGTTGCGCTCTACAGACGTTGTCACCATTACCCGGTGGCGGCAGCTTGCGGTGACGACGCCAGCGTGTACGAGGTTGCGCCTGTTCTCCAGAACCGATCTTCCCCTCCTGGGGCGGGGTCGGTCTGCTCGACAACATGGGGCAATACGACGGTAGCCAGTGAAGACGGCAGATACCCAGACGGTCTCGTTGCGGGACCGATGATGTCCGAAGGTCGGATCGCCGACGGGTTGATTGTCGATGTGGCCGGCTGGACCGGTGGTCGACAACCTCAAGCGGCGGGTATTCATCCGGGGCGAGTGGCCTCGACGCTATCTGTCAGTACGTAGAAACGGAAGTCTGTTCTGCCGGCCGGACCGCGTTCTGGAGGAATCGGATTGTCGGCGAACCACTGGAGGTAATCCGCGTAGGCATCATGATCGATGAAGTGCAGCTCGGCGATCCGGTAGAAGGTCTGGGGATCTTCGGCAGTTGAGGAACCGGAGCTCGTCGCGGTTATGGGACGGACAACCGTGTTGAACACCAGGCGGTCGAGAAATGGGTTGGCGAGCAGATCGGGAACATGCACATCCCAGATCCAACGCTCGTAGTCCTCGATGGAGACCCCTTCGAGAATGTCGTACCCGAGGATGGCCTTTACGCCGGGAGCGCTCATGATTCACCTTCTGTTTGGGGTGGGTTGTGTGAGATGAGGGTACGCCGAGCATTTCGTACGACGGCTTCGTCTATCAAGGACCCGTCACCGGCCACCGTGACTGCTGCACCGTCTCGCCGTGCGGTCTCGAATCGATCCACGACATCGCGAGCCGCAGCCACTTCGTCCGGGGTTGACGAGAATGCCGCGTGGATAATCGGGATCTGGTCGGGATGAATGGCCGCCCGACCTCCGTAGCCCATTCGCCGCAATCCCTCCGAAGTGGTGCGCAGTCCCTCCAGGTCGCGGAAGGCGGTGTCGACGGGGCCGACAGGAGGATTGATCCCGGCGGCCGCGGACGCCAGTACTATTGCCATCCGTATCGGATTGAGTTCTTCTCCGCCTGGCGAGGGCCGTATGCCCAGTTCCGCAGCCAGGTCGGTTTCGCCGATGGACATATGAGACACCCTGGGCGACGCGGCGATCTGTTGGGCGGCCAGGATTCCCGCGGCTGTCTCCAATAGGGGTGCTATACGCAACGTTCCCGCAGGCATCCTTGCCACAGCTTCGAAAGCGTCAAGTTGGGTCGCCACGAAGTCGATTTCGTCCGTCGAAGAGACCTTGGGCAAGTACACGCCTGTCAGAGTTGGATGCAGTGCCGCAGCCAGGTCATCTTCGAGCAGGTCCAGTTGAGGATTTACCCGCACCCAAACAGCGCCCGCGTGGTCGGTTTGGCGTGCCAGCCATGACGCAACTGCCTCTCTCGCAAGCGATTTGGCGGTTTGGGCGACGGCGTCCTCGAGGTCGATGATCACCGCGTCTGCTCCGCGCTGCGTCGCTTTGGCCAGCATTTTCGGCTTGTCTCCGGGAACGTACAGAAAGCTTCGGGCGGGAGCAACCGTTGGTGGGTGAGTTGGCACCGGCAAGTGCAGTTTCCTTCACTTCTTCTAGTTGGCGTCGAGCCTAGCCCTGATATAGTCAGAGCGAAACGCTATTCCAGTGAGCGGAACAACCATGTCCCTGAACTCTCAAGCGCTACAAGGGTTGCGAGTACTCGATGCCTCAACTCTCTTCGCCGGCCCCCTTGCCGCGACCATCTTGGGTGACTTCGGAGCAGACGTGATCAAGATCGAGCACCCCCGCGGTGATCCGGTTCGCGATCACGGACACAGCAAGGATGGAATTCCACTCTGGTGGAAGATGCTGAGTCGCAACAAGCAGACCATCACCCTCAACTTATCCAAGACCGAAGGGCAAGAGCTCATGGAGCGGCTGGTCGAGTCCGCCGATGTGCTGATCGAGAACTTCCGCCCGGGAACATTGGAACGATGGAATCTGGGACCCGATCGGCTTCATGAGATCAACCCGAGCCTTGTAATCGCACGGATTACCGGGTTCGGGCAGTTCGGTCCCTACTCGGGTCGCCCGGGATTCGGCACACTGGCCGAGTCGATGAGCGGCTTCGCGCAGATCACCGGTGAACCGGATGGGCCGCCGACCCTGCCACCCTTCGGATTGGCGGACGGTATTACCGCCCAGGCAGCGGCCAACGCGATTCTCCTGGCGCTCTATCACCGTGATGTTCACGAGAGTCCGGGTCAAGTCATCGACCTGGCCATCATCGAGCCCATCCTGACCATTCTCGGACCCCAGCCGATCGTCTACGACCAACTGGGTATTTCACAAACCCGGACTGGAAACCGTTCGGTCAACAACGCTCCGCGCAACACCTACCGGACGGCCGACGACCGTTGGGTGGCCGTGTCGACCAGTGCTCAATCGATCGCCGAGCGGGTCATGCATCTCGTAGGCCATCCAGAGGTGATCGAAGAGCCGTGGTTCGGGTCGGGCGCCGAGCGAGCCAAACATGCCGACGAATTGGACGGGTATGTGGGGGGATGGATTGCCCGGCATGATCTCGATGAAGTCGTCAGGGTTTTCGAAGAGGCGCATGCCGCTATTGCCCCGATCTACAACATCGAACAGATCATGGAGGACCCGCAGTATCAGGCGCTCAACTCGATCACCTCGATTGACGATCCGGACCTCGGAAGCGTCAAGATGCAGAACGTGATGTTCCGCATGTCGGATACACCGGGCCAGATCCGTTGGGCCGGCCGTCGACTCGGCCAAAACAATCATGCCGTTTACTGCGAAGAGTTGGGCCTCAGCGAGGCCGACCTCACGGAGCTTCACGAGAAGGGGGTGCTGTGAACGCACCACTCGGATTCACCTGGGACTCGCTGGCCGCGGCCCGGGTGATCGATCTGGCTCATCCCTGGGAGCGTGGCATGCCGGTCTCGCCCAATCATCCTGCATTCCAATTGGCGATGATGCGGCGGCACGGCGACATGGTTCGCTCCGACGGCGGGTCGGCGGCCAATGAGATGTTCCTGCTTGGTGGCCACGTCGGTACCCATCTCGATGCGTTGGGGCATGTTTCTCAAGACGGTTTGATGTATGGCGGCGCGAAGGCCGTCGAGTCGCAGTCGAATCATGGTCTTACTTCCCTCGGAATAGATACGGTGGAGCCCATCCTCTGTCGCGGTGTCTTGCTTGATATCGCCGCGGTTCACGGAGTTGATGTTCTGGAACCAGGCTATGAGGTAACTGCCGACGATCTCGCCGCGGCAAAGGAAGCAGCCGGCACAGATGTCGGCAAGGGCGACGCGGTTCTCATCCGAACCGGTTGGGCTGCGCACTGGAGCGATGTCGAGTTGTTCCGAGGTCAGGCGGGAGGTGCCCCGGGACCCGGCGAGTCGGCCGCACACTGGCTGGCTGAACGAGAGATCAGAGTCAGCGGAGGGGAGACCATCGCCTACGAGGTCATCCGCCCCGGGGCCGGGCACGCCACGCTTCCCGTACACAGAATCCTCATGGTGGAGGCAGGTATACACATCATGGAAGTCATGAATCTCACCGAACTGTCCGCGGTGGGGACTTGTGAGTTCCTCTTCATCGCCTCTCCTCTCAAGATCGTCGGTGGAACAGGTTCACCGGTTCGACCCCTTGCAGTGCTCGATGCCTGACGGATTAGTCGGCACGCTGGGAGAGTTCGCCGCCCGTTCGCGTTCAAGGGGTTTGTCTGTCGACCTCGTCCAGGATGCCAAGGAGCGGGTCCTCGACGTGATCGGGAACAGCCTGGCGGCCCGCACTGAAGAGCCGGGTGCGATCGCGCTGGCCGTTGCTCGCGAAACAGGTGGAGTACCGCAGGCGTCGCTGCTGGGGAATCCTGATCGATTGCCGGCCGCCTCTGCTGCTCTGGTCAACGGCACGCTCGCCCACGCGCTCGACTTCGATGACACTCACCTCCCATCTGTGTTGCACCCTTCATCATCGATCGTTCCTGCCGCGCTTGCTGTTGCGGAAGCCGCGGGGGCATCGGGAAGCGCCCTTTTGACTGCTGTGGCAGTTGGCGACGAGATTTGCGTGCGACTTGGGATGGCGTCCTACGATCCCGAGATCCGCAACTCCATCTTCTTTGAGAACGGTCTTCATGCCACCTCGATTGTCGGCACGCTCGGAGCAGCAGCGGCGTCGGCTGTCCTGCTCGGGCTCAGTGCAGATCAGATTGCCCATTCGATGGGGATCGCCGCCAGCATGGGTGCCGGACTTCTGGAAGCCAACCGCACCGGCGGCACCGTCAAGCGGATCCACTGCGGATGGGCGGCTCATTCCGGCGTGAGCGCCGCGCTAATGGCCCGTCACGGCCTAACCGGTCCGCCCACCGTATTGGAGGGTCGCTTCGGGTTCTTTCGAGCCTATTCAGAGGGCCGGTTCAACGAAGCGGCAATCCTGGAGGGCCTTGGCGAGACCTGGGAGACGCCGCGCATCTTCTACAAACCGTATCCCACCAACCATTTCACCCACGCCGGCATCGACGCTGCCCTGGCCTTGCGCGCCAGGGGTGTGATCTCCACCGACATCGAGGCAATCGACCTTGGGGTTCCTGCTCCCGTACTCCGTACGATTGCTGAGCCGGCCGAACAGAAGGCAAAACCGCTGACCCCCTATCACGCCAAGTTCAGTGGCCCATTCACAGTGGCGACCGCCCTGGTTGGTGGCGGAGGGTTGGGGGTCTACTCCAACGACTTCACTGAGGAAACCCTCCATGATCCGGAGCGGCTGCGTCTGGCCGGCCTCGTCCGATGTTTTGCCGACGAGGAATCAACTGAGATCTTTCCGCATCAGTTCCCGGCCGTGTTGACCGTCCGGCTTCGGGATGGTTCAGAAGAATCGGAGAGGATCCGCCACAATCGCGGTGGTCCGGATCGGCCACTCTCGCCCCAAGAACTGGCAACCAAATTCCTCCTCAACGCAGGCCAGGCGATCCCGCCGGAACGCGCTCTTGCCCTCGAGCAGGCGATCTGGAGGCTTGATCAAGAACCGTCGATTGCTGCCATGATGGAACTCACCCGCTGAACAGGAGATGCCGATGACTCGGGAAATGGCTGTGGTGGCCGGCGCCACCGGCACCTTGGGGTCGGCAATCTCGGCAGCGCTGCGGGAGCGCGGATTAGCTGTGTTGGGCCTGGCTCGCCACGGATCCGACCGAGAGGACCTCATCGAGGTTGATCTTCGTGATGACGACTCGGTGGCAGCCGTTGGAAGTCGAATAGATGGCGTCGTGCGAGCTGTGGTTCACGTGGCCGGACCTCCTCTGGCAGGCAGCGTCGAGGAGGTTGATACCGCCTCCGTGTTGGAAGCTTTCGACGTGAAGGTCAACGGTCTGCTGCGCCTAGTTCGGGCGGTTGATCCGCACATGGTTGAAGGGAGTCGGATCGTGGCGGTGACCGGTCACCTCGGCTACGACCCGGTGCCGGCCTCAGTCAGTGCGGGCGTTGCCAATGCCGCCTTGGCGGCTTTGGTCCGCCAACTCGCCAGAGCCTTGGGCCCACGGGGAGTTACCTGCCATGCGGTGGCACCGGGGCCGGTGGAGAGCCCCCGGGTGGACCGGCTCATCGAACACCTGGCAACGGCGAGTGGAACCTCTCCGGAGGATGCGCGCGCGAAGCTGCTGGAGGAAGGATCGGTGGGCCGATTCGCCACCCCCGAAGATGTGGCTTGGGCGGTATCTCTGTTACTCGACGATGCGGCAGCGGTCATGAATGGATCGACGATATTCCTGGACGGAGGACGTCGCACGGCTATTCCATAGAGAGCATGAGACGCGCTAGTGGTCAGTATCGTTCGAGGACTCCCGACTCGGCTAGATCGTTCCACACGTGCTGTTCGACTATCAGTCCGTTTCGGATAACGAAGCGATCGCAGAACCGAACTCCTTCGAAGGATATTCCGTGTGTGTTGACGCCGTTCAGAGTGCCCGTCGTCACCACGACCGTTTCCGATTCAGCGATAGAGACGTCCCAGGTATCGTGAGTCTTGGCGATTGAGAGGTACCGGCCCTTCATGGCTTCGGCCATTTCGTGGAGGTTCTCGAACCGACCCTGAGGGAAGATGATGATGGCCGCGGCATCGAGATAACGTCCGGCGTCGTCCATGCGTCTCTCGCCCGAGGCAATCAGATACTCGCGGACCAATTGAAGGGGTGGAATGGACATGAATCTGCCTATCCGTTGACACCGGTTCGAGAGCGATACTACATTTCGACCTGCGAACCCGAAACAGTGTTTCGTTGAGCGAAACACAGGGGATCAGCTCGGAAA
>CBDTUP010000020.1:0-15764 GCA_965363685.1 uncultured bacterium
TGGAACGACGGCTGGCGCGGACGGTGGTCACCGCCCCGATCGAAGGAATCCTGGTTCGTACTCGAAGGTGGCCAACGACCTGGACGTATCCCACGATACGGCTCCTATCTGCCTGCCCCACAGGTGGACCTCGGCGACATCGACCCGATCTACCACTGCCAGGCTTCGTCGCGTTCCCGGCGCCTCCCTGTGGCCCGCTGGCGCTGCTTGCCTCCGAGCTTGGCGAGTTCGATCGGGCTCAGGCCGGGTTCCGGGAGGAGAGCGTCAACCCGTTGCAGCAAGCCGAGTGCTCGGAGTATCCGGAGGAGGGTGGCGACCGAGTGGTTCTCGCCGGCTTCGACGTTGCGAAAGGTCTTGAGGGAGATGCCGGCGCGATCGGCCAGATCGCGGGCGGTGATGTTGCGGTTGAGACGTTCGGTGCGGAGCCGTTTCCCGATGACATCGAGGATGGCTTCGTCGGTCAGTTCTTCAATCGTCATAGATGATCCCTGATCAGGGTAATACAATGCCACTTACGAGAGAAAATATCGATATTAGGCAATAGAATACCATTTAAAGTAACAGCTATCTAGATGTACCTACAAAAAGTAATTCGACGCCACTAATAGCAAAAATAGCGCACAAATGGTGTTATGTTGCTCTTAGTAGCGGGTTACAGGGTGCCGAAGAGCCTGTCGCCCATATCTCCCAGACCGGGTTCGATGTAGTAGGAGTCGTTGAGGCCCCGGTCTAGGCCGGCAGTCACTACCCGAACGTCTGGATGGTCTTGCTCCATCCGCTCGACGCCGGCAGGCGCAGCCACGACGCAGAGGGCGATGATCTCGTGGGCGCCGTTTGCCTTCACCTTGTCGACGGCCCAGGAAAGCGATCCACCGGTAGCCAGCATCGGCTCCAGAATGATGACCCGTGCATCCTTCAAGTCGGGGAACTTGGTGTAGTACTCCTGTGGAAGCGCGGTTTCCTCGTCCCGCTGGACGCCGGCATATCCAACCGTGACGTCCGGAAGAAGGTCGATCACCGCGTCCAACAGGCCCAAGCCGGCCCGCAGGACGGCGACGGCGACGAGATTTCTCCCGATCTTGTAGCCCGTCGTGGGTTCCAGGGGGGTGGTGATCGGCACTTCGGCCAGGTCCAGGTCGGATGTGGCCTCCATCAACAACGTGTAGGCGAGTCGCCGCGTTGTCTCACGAAACTTCTCCGGCGGTGTGGTCTCATCGCGCAGTGTCGACAGATAGTGGCGGGCGAGAGGATGATCGACGACTGTGAGGCTCAACGCTGGCTCCTGTGAACGGGTGCCTTCAATCTAATGTGCTGGGTCGCCCGCGCGTGCGCGCCGCCATCCGTTCCGGCGTGAGGAACCCGCCAGAATTGCGCGCTTTCTGACGCCAGAACGAGGGAGAGACGAGTGTCAGCCCGTGTTCCGCAAACCCGTCGCGATGCCGTTGACGGTCAAGAGCAATGCTCGCTGCATGTCTGGGTCCGGTCCATCAACGCGCCGCGATCGGGCCAACAACGACATCTGCAGGTAGTGCAGCGGGTCGAGATACCGATCCCGCACCTCCAGGGTCCGTTGCAGCAGAGGCGAGCCATCCAGCAACCGCTCGGTCCCGGTGATCCGCAACACTTCCTCGTGGGTGCGCTGGTACTCGCTACGGACACGATCCAAGATTCTGTGCAGCGAGGGATCAACAAGTAACTCCACGTACTGTTGAGCGATGCTCAAGTCGGTCTTCATGAGGGTCATTTCGACGTTGGAGATGAACGTGCGGAAGAACGACCAATCCCTGTACATCCCATCGATGACCTCACCTAGGCCGTTCTTGCGGGCCGCGGCCAATCCTGAACCGACACCGAACCAACCCGGAACGATCTGGCGAGTCTGGGTCCAGCCGAATACCCACGGAATCGCACGTAGATCGTCGAGCGAGCCGCCACCACCAGGTCGGCGCGATGGGCGACTACCGATATTCATCGCCCCGAGTTCGTCGACGGGCGTTGAACCCAAGAAGTACTCGACCAGGCCGGGATCTTCGACCAGCGATCGGTACGAGGAGTAGGCCGACTCCGAGATCGTATCCATCGCACGGTCCCATTCGCCGAGGATCTCATCCGATTGTCGCGGCTCTCGATGCAGAAGAGACGCCTCAAACACCGCAGCCAGCGTGAGTTCCAGGTTGCGCCGTGCCAACCCGGGCAGGCCGTACTTATCGGAGATGACTTCACCTTGCTCTGTGATCTTGACCGACCCGTCGAGCGTCCCGAACGGTTGGGCCATGATCGCTTCATGGGTGGGTCCACCGCCTCTGCCGATTGTGCCTCCCCGCCCGTGAAACAGGCGGAGAACGATGCCGTGGCGGTCGGCAACATCGCGCAGTTCACGCTGAGCCTTGTAGATCTCCCACTGGGATGAGGTGATGCCCCCGTGTTTGTTCGAATCTGAATACCCGAGCATGACCTCCTGGAGATCTCCGCGCAGGCGTACCAGTTGTCTGTACGAAGGGCAGCTGAATAACTCATCGAGGATTCGTCCAGCCTTGCGCAGTTCGACGGTGGTCTCGAGTAGAGGAACGAAGCCGATCCGTGCGATACCGTGCCCAACGTCTACGAGCCCGGCCTCTCTTCCCAGTACTGCGGCTGCGAGGACGTCGGAGGCGTCCCGAGTCATCGAGATGATGTAGCTCTCGATCACGCCATCTCCGAATCTGTCGAGAGATTCGCGCACTGCTCGGAACGTGCTGAGAGTGTCGGTCACCTCTGGATCGAACTGTGTCGCCGGAGCTGCAAGGGGTCGTGGACCACCAAGTTCGTTATCGAGCAGTTCAAGCCGTTCGGAAGGTTCCCGCCTTTTGAAGTCGATGCCGATGCCGCCAAAGAGGGCGACCAGGGCTTGTTCATGTTTGGCGGAGTGCTCCCTCACGTCCATAACTGCGAGGTGGAAACCAAAGGTGGCAACGTTGCGCATCAGACGAGTGACGCTCCCGTCTGCAATCAGTGCACCGTGGTTCTCATCCAGCGACCGGCGCATGATCTCGAGGTCTGCGAGCAACGAGTCGGCAGTCGAGTAGTCAAGCCCTTCTGTGTGGCGGCTGTTCAGTTCGATCCGGCGGCGGGTGTTGTGCAGCCGTTGATGGATGTAGGCGCACTTGAGCCGGTAGGGCTCTTCGGAGTTCATTTGCCCAAATCGCCGGTGGACGTCCGGCAGTAGTTGGCGGTCCCTGGCGAGAGATTCCTGCATAGCGGTTGACACCCCGCGGACCCGGGTGGAGGTGCTCAGCTCGTCGGCCAGGTGTTCTACGGCCGCGATCAGATTGCGGAGGGCGTGTTCGTGCTGCATCTCCAGAACCGCGGCGGTCACGGCCGGGGAAACGTTTGGATTGCCGTCGCGATCACCGCCCACCCAAGTCCCGAACCTTACGGGATGCGCCGTCGGGGGGAGATCGAGGCCGAGTCGCTCCAGTTGCTCGAAGACCTCGTCGAGGAGTGCGGGTGTGACATGTTCGAACAACTGGTCGAAATAGAAGACCACCGAGCGGGCCTCGTCGATCGGTTCGGGCCTATCTCGCCGAAGTTCATCGGTCTGCCAGAGGAGATCGATGAGTTCGCGGATGCGGCGATCGATACGTCGATGGTCGCCTATGTCGGCCCGGGGATCATTTCTCTCTTCCAGCAGATCCGCCAGGTCTCCCAACTTCGTGAGAATCGACCGGCGGGCAGCTTCGGTCGGGTGGGCGGTGAACACCGGTCGGAGTTCAAGCCGGTTTACGAGGTCCGAAAGATCGGTGGCCGAGACATTCAGGTCGGCGACGGCGTCGACGGCTGCTTCGAACCACTCTCGTTCGCGGTCGGTTCGATGGCTGAGCTGGTCGACACGGTGTGTTTGCTCGGCCACATTGGCAAGATGGAAGTAAGTGGTGAAGGCGCGGACGAGACGAATGGTGGTCGCCATGTCGAGGTGGCCGAGCAGTGAATCGAGGTTGTCACTTCTCGAGGAAGGCTGCGGGGTGCGCATTGTCTTAGTGAGTGCGCGAACTTGCTCGACGAGTGCCAGCAGTTCCGGACCGTGCTGACGGATCAGCGCTTCACCCAACTCGGCGCCGAGGCGGCGAATGTCGGAACGAAGGGCTGCGTCGCGATCGATCATGGGTGAGAAGGCTACTTGGTACCTGGTACTTGGTACCCTGTTGCGCCCATGTTCGAATCACTTTCCGACCGATTCACCGGAATCTTCACGAAACTGCGTGGCAAAGGCCGTCTCAGCGAGGCCGACGTCGATGCAACGTTGCGTGAGGTTCGACTGGCGTTACTCGAGGCCGACGTCAATGTTGCGGTGGCGAAAAGCCTGCTGGCCAGGATCAAGGAACGCGCACTCGGGGAGGAAACCTCCAAGAGTCTCACTCCCGGTCAACAGGTCATAAAGATCGTCCATGAAGAACTGATCACAACGCTCGGGTCAGAAGTCGCTCGGCTGAATTCATCTTCTGCCCCGCCCTTGACAATCCTGATGGTTGGATTGCAGGGTTCTGGAAAGACCACAACCGCCGGGAAGCTCGCTCTCCACCTGCGTAAACAGGGTAAACGTCCGATGCTGGTGGCCGCCGACCTACAGCGTCCGGCGGCAATTGATCAGCTGGAAACCCTCGGCCGCCAAATCGAGATCCCCGTCTACGCCGAACGAAAGAGCAAGCCGGCGCGCCTTGTCAAGGCCGCTCTGAAAGAGGCGAAGAGTCAAGGCAACGACGTCGTGATCATCGACACCGCCGGCCGACTCCAGATCGACCAGGACTTGATGGACGAACTCGCCGACGTTCACAAGGCCTCCAACCCGACCGAAGTGCTGCTCGTCGTCGACGCGATGACCGGCCAGGATGCCGTCAACGTCGCCAAAGGCTTCCTCGAGTACACCGACCTAACCGGCATCGTGCTCTCCAAATTGGACGGTGATGCGCGCGGTGGAGCCGCAATCTCCGTGCGCGAGGTTACCGAGCGACCGATCAAGTTTGCCGGTCTTGGTGAGAGCCTCGATGAGTTTGAACCTTTCTATCCGGACCGCATGGCCTCACGGATTCTCGGCATGGGCGACGTCCTCACCCTGATCGAGAAGGCTGAGACCGCCTGGGACGAGCAAGAAGCAATGGTCATGGCCGACAAGCTGCGGACGGCCTCATTCACCCTTGAAGACTTCCTCAGCCAGTTCCAGCAGTTGAAGAAGATGGGGCCACTTGACGGGTTGCTTGCTATGATCCCGGGCGCCTCGTCGGCGTTGAAGAATGTTGAAGTGTCCGACAAGGATTTGGGTCGAGTCGAAGCGATCATCCGCTCGATGACACCTGATGAGCGGAACAACCCGAAAAACATCGACGGGAGCCGCAAACGACGAATCGCCAGAGGATCGGGCACCACCCCTCAGGAAGTGAACGGTCTGCTCAAGCAATTTGGCGAGACGCAGAAGATGATGAAGATGATGGCGGACGGCCGAGGCTTCCCGGGAATGCCGGGTCTCGGAGGGCTGATGCCGGGACGAAAAGGAAATACGAGGTGACGAGATGGCGGTAAAGATCCGCCTGCAACGGTTCGGAAAGAAGAAGCAACCCGTCTACAGGGTCGTCGTCATGGACGGCCGCAAGCCGCGCGACGGGCGCTACATCGAGGCCATCGGCCGCTACGAACCGCGCCAGGATCCATCGTTGATCGAGATCGACAACGATCGCGCGCTGGACTGGCTGCTGAAGGGTGCGCAACCCACTGAGACTGCTCAGAAGCTGCTTGTCGTGTCCGGTGCTTGGGCCCGTTTCAAAGTCGCCAAGGGTGAGATCTACACGGTCGGGGAATCAGCCCCGGTGGTCGAAGAGGTCGAAGCCGAGGCGGACGCCGACAAGACCGAAGCCGTCGAGGTTGCAGAAGATACCCAAGAGGCAGTCGAGGAAACTCCGGCAGAGCCTGAGGCCGAGGAGGATTCCGAGTGAGTAAAGGCGAAATAGTCGAGCGGGTAGTCCGCTATGTCGTATCAGAGATCGTCGACGATGCCGAACAGGTCGAGGTGACGATTATCGAAGAAGGTCCCGAAGAGGTCACCGCAGAGGTTCGCACCGCCAAGTCGGATATGGGCCGTGTCATCGGTCGCCGTGGAAGAGTCGCCAGGGCCATTCGTACCCTCGCTCAGGCAGCGGCCGACGAAGAAGGTTTGCGCGCCGGCGTTGAGTTCGTCGACTGATCTGACGGTTGGCCGCATAGGCCGGGCTCACGGGATCCGGGGCGAAGTCTCGGTGCGTGTGCTCGTCGACGAACTGCATCACTTTGACCGTGGAAGCCGGCTGCATGCCGGTGAGCGTGAATTCGTGGTCGCCCATTCGCGCCATCACAAGAACACGCTGCTCGTAGCGTTTGAGAATGTCTTGACGCGTAACGACGCAGAAGCGTTGCGCGGGGTTGAGTTGGTAGTACCTGGAGCTGCACAGCGCGACTTGGAACCAGGGGAGTACTGGCCGGACGATCTGATCGGTCTCCAGGTCGAAGATCACTCCGGCGTAGTGGGCCTGGTGGTAGATGTTGTCCAGGGAAAAGCACAGGACCGCCTGGTGATTCGAGGATCGAACGAGACGGAATTCGAGATCCCGTTTGTAGATGAACTAGTACCGGAAATCCGGATTGGTGACGGGATCATTCGAATCGCCCCTACCGACGGACTCATCTGAGGCGGGCCCCGGCGCCTACGAGTCGAGGTTGATGGTCATACGGACGCCCTGCTCTTCCCCGTCGCGGGCGGAATCTTCGCCGATGAACAGCTCGAAATCTCCTGTGATGCCCGACGGCATCGGCATTTCGAAAGAGCCCCAGGTCTCCAGGTAGTCAGAGGAGGTAGTGAAATCCTCCGCGACAATCTCTCCGCCCTGGCGAGCACGGACGATCACATTTGCCTCGAATGTACGACCGTAACCCTCAATACTCGTGGCAGGGCCCAGCTGAATAGGCATCACCACCACGAAATCGGAGACCTCGGGCCGCTGAATTGGAGCCCCACCGGGCGCGATGTCGAGTGCCAATCGGACCGGATTGGACAGCTGGGAGAACCGGGCTACGGATGCCTCCACAAGGTGCACGTCGATGAAGAGGGATCCATCTGAATCCCGAACAACGTAGACCCGGTCGGTGAATCGTCCATCGAAGACGATGTCCGTGAGGGTCGTCGCAGCTACAGCCTCGTCCAGATGAATGCGCACTACACCAAATCGTCTGAGTAGCTCAGCCTGGGTTGCTCCGAGCGAAGTCGCGGGAGCTCCCGAGGCGGCGGCGAGGTCGACGATCAATCGCTCGCATTCATCGTGTTCGGTCAATGTCAGGCCCCTGACGGTGGCTGCGTCAACTGAATCTTCAGCCTGTGACCCGAGCGGCCCATCGCCGAAGAAACCGCCTGCACCGTCCAGACATGATGCCTCTTCCTGGACGACGGGCTGGGAGGTGGTCGGCGATGTTGTCGCGGTAGGTGTTGACGATGTCGCCACCGCACCACTACAGGCGGCGACGGCCAGCGCCGAAAACAGGGCGAGCATACGCGTTCGCATGGGTGATCAGCGTAGCCGCCGGAGTAATTGGTCTGAGACGAGCGATCCGATTGCCTTGCCCAGGCACTAGCGTTGCGGCCCATGGTGCATCCCCCGTTTGATCGTGATCTGGCCATCGGGTATCTCGACGGATCAATCGACGCCGCCCTCTTGTTTGCAGAAGCGACCCGGCTCCGCGACGAAGGACATGGACGTACCGTCACCTACAGCCGCAAGGTTTTTATTCCTCTCACAACGATGTGCCGGGACCGTTGTACGTATTGCACTTTCGTGAAACCACCCGGCGGCGGAGGCGAGTACCTCTCACCAGATGAGGTGTTGGCGGTGGCGCGAGCGGGCGAGCGGTATGGCTGCACGGAAGCACTGTTCACCCTGGGTGACCGTCCCGAGGATCGATGGGAACAAGCCCGTGCCTTTCTCGACTCAGTCGGTTTCGCTTCGACCCTCGAGTACGTCCGGGCGATGACTGAGCTAGTGAATGCGGAGACATCGCTGTTCCCGCACGCCAATCCGGGGCTCATGTCTGAACCCGATATCCGTATGCTGCGCCGATCGAATTCGTCGATGGGCCTGATGCTCGAGAACATCTCGGAGAGGTTGATGGAACCCGGGATGCCGCATTTCGACTGCCCGGACAAGGATCCCGGATTGCGAATGGAGACATTGCAGGCTGCCGGAAGAGTCGGAGTTCCGTTCACGTCGGGGATCCTTGTTGGAATCGGGGAGACAATCGAAGAGATCGTTGATTCTCTGATCGCCCTCGAGCAACTTCATCGGCGACTAGGTCATCTGCAGGAGATAATCGTTCAGAACTTCCGTGCCAAAGCGGATACGCGAATGCGGCGCAGCCCCGAGCCGGTTCCAGCATTCTTCGCCCGGGTGGTGGCAGTGGCGAGGTGGTTGTTTGGTGCCGAAATGAATGTTCAAGTGCCACCAAACCTCACCGAGAGTTATGAGACCTACCTGGGGGCCGGCATCAACGATTGGGGCGGCGTGTCGCCGTTGACGATCGACTGGGTCAATCCTGAGCAGCCCTGGCCACATCTGGTTGAGTTGGAGGAGCGAACCGTTGCCGCCGGTTTCGAACTCCGTCCCCGCCTGCCCGTGTACCCCGAGTTCATCCAAGAACAGTGGATAGACGCCGGACTACTGCCCCGGGTTCTCGATGCGTCCGACAATGAGGGCTACGCCGCCGTTTCGGAAGGCGTCGGCTCGTGATCACGTTTTGTAGGCTGCGACCGGCCGAATCGATCTCCGAGCTGGCCGCCACAACCCGTCTCCGTGAAGGCACAACCACGCTCGAGATGGCAGGTATACGCGACGAGGATCGCTCGGCGGCGATTGAGGGCGGCGTGCTGCCGGTGGAAACCTCTGGGACCGACGGGACTCCAGCCGCCTGGGTTGTGGGTCCTGCGGACGCGCTGCGGTTGGCGGACCTGGGTGTGGCCGGTTGGCGGATCACGGTTCTTCATGACGGGGCTCGTTCGCAGGTGCTCGATGGAATCGCTAGAAGCAATGCCGCATTCCTGAGGACCGGCCGCTCGACGGTACGTGAGGCTGTGTCGCTGGCCTGCCTGCCGAGTATCGGCACGGCCGTTTCGGTTTTTGTCGACGACGTCGACGAAGCCGCCCGGGCGGTAGCGGAGGGTGCAACCGATCTCTTGTTGAGAGACTGGGGAGCCGAGCAGATCGGCGAGTTGCGCGACGCTCTCGGCGAGATTGTTGAGCGACCGGTGTTTCCCCTCGGTCTAGACCTCGACGTGGTTCGCCGTGAGCTCCCAGACGATCTTCTGACCACATGGCTGAATCAGATTGATGGGAGCGGTGCCGTTCGTCCGCGGTACTCCTGGGCGCCCGGCAAGGATGAAGAAGTTCCTGTGCCGGAGCGGCGGTTCTCAGCCCAGTGGCCCGATGTGATGTGGATCGACTCAGCGGCGCCTGCAGGTCTTGAGGTTGCCGGGAACCTGGCGCCGATCCTGGAACGCTCTCTCGAAGGAGCCGCGCCGAGCCGCGGTGAGATTGAGTCGCTGTTCGAGGCGCGCGGAGATCAAGTCGACGCGATAGCCGGGGTGGCGGATGAACTACGCCGCAGGACGGTCGGTGATGACGTCACCTACGTCGTCAATCGCAACATCAACTACACGAACCTGTGCTATTTCCGCTGCGGGTTCTGTGCTTTCTCGAAGGGTCCTCGCAGCCTCAACCTGAGGGGGGAGCCGTATCTGATGGATGTTGACCAAATCGTCCATCTATCTGAGATAGCTGCCGGACGGGGAGCAACAGAGGTCACGCTTCAGGGCGGCATTCACCCCGACTACACCGGTGACTTCTACCTACGGGTCGTGGAGGCAATCAAGGAACGACTTCCGGAAATGCATATTCACGGTTTCACTCCGCTGGAAGTCTGGCAAGGGGCCGAGACACTGGGAGTTGACCTCCGGGAGTACCTGACCAGGCTACGGGACGCGGGGTTGGGGACCTTGCCGGGGACCGCGGCGGAGATCCTCGACGACCGGGTACGGGTGCATCTGTGTCCCGACAAGATCACCACCGCCGAATGGGCGGAGGTGATGATCACCGCCCACGAGATCGGTCTGCGGGCAACGGCCACTGTGATGTTCGGACATATCGATGGGCCAAGGTCGTGGGCCGATCACTATGAGGTCATTCGGCAGATTCAGCGGCGCACCGGTGGCTTCACGGAGTTCGTTCCGCTGCCGTTCGTTCATATGGGATCACCGATCTGGTTGCGCGGTCGCTCTCGCCCCGGACCAACCTGGGACGAGGTCGTCCTGATTCATTCGGTGGCGCGGATTGCCTTCGATGGACTGATCCCGAACATCCAGGCCTCCTGGGTGAAGCTCGGCCTGGGCGGGGTAGGGCGGTTGCTTCAAGCCGGTGCCAATGACGTGGGCGGTACCTTGATGGGGGAGATAATCACCCGCTCAGCCGGCGCGTCCCATGGCGAAGAGATGACGGCGCAAGAACTGGAACAGGCAGTTGCTGCTGTTGGTCGCACGCCGCTCCAGCGCACAACTTTGTATGAACTGGTCGAACACGCCTGATTCTGAGAACCCGGCAATAATGCGCTTCAGAAATGGTGCGCGATATGGCCAGGAACCTGGTTGAAGGAGACGAGGGTGGGAGCGATCGAACTGCCCGAGCCGATCATCGATCCGACTGCTTTTGTGGCGCCCGATGCGCAAGTACATGGGAATGTGATCATCGGTGCAAGGGCTGTTCTCATGTTCGGAGTCGTTGCGCGTGCCGAGTTGGCGTCGATCGAAATCGGCGAGGAGTCGAACCTTCAGGACCACGTCGTTGTGCACGTCGATGAGGACTTCCCCGTACGGATCGGGAGCCGGGTCACGGTCGGTCACCAAGCCGTCGTGCACGGAGCGACCGTCGGTGATCGATGTCTCGTTGGAGTCGGTGCCCGGGTCCTCAACGGAGGGGTCATGGGACCGGGTTCTTGGTTGGCGGCCGGCGGACTCCTTCCTGAAGGCAAAGAGATTCCACCGTGGACCTTGGCAGTAGGAGTTCCTGCAAAACCCCTGCGAGAACTGACCGAGGCGGAGATCCGTCGAGCGGACGAAGGCGTCGACCACTACCTGGAGTTCGGCGCCACCTATCGTCAGGTCTTCCCTCACTGACGTTTCTGGTCAGTATGAGGGGTCACTAATGCGGTGCGATACTGCCCAGAAACTCGAACGAGGTGGGGCTAGGCGGTCCAGCCCAGGACGAGGTCGCCGAAGGTCAGGAAGGCGAACCAGAAGATCAGCATCAAGAGCGGTAGACCCATCGTGATGTGCGGCCCATGCCGCCAGGAGCGGATCCACCAAACGGTCAACCCCAGCCAAGTGGTGACCAGGATGGCTACGGCCCACAGTGGCGCCAGCAAGCCGCTGAAGGCGACGAAGAAGCCCATCACCAGATGGATCGCTCCTCCTACAACGGCGAAGATGATTGCGGCGGCCGACATCGACCAGAACGCTAGTCGCGTTCACGGCCAGGGGGGGACGACCCGGACGGGGTAGCCTCCGCCCCATGACAACGAAGGAGCCGCCGGCAGCCATCGACACGGCCTTGGGGCGGGTCATCATCGGTTACCGCATCGTCGGGGCGATCTGGCTCGCAATTCTGGGCGTTATCACCCTCGCCGACTCCAGAAGCCCCGATCGTCCGCTGATCGTGGTGGCCACCATCTTGGGCGTCGCTGGGTTCGCCCTCCTCACCGCCTGGGTGTACAACCGGGATGTTGCGTTGCTGCGCACGTGGTGGTGGCTGGTGCTCGACGTGGGCGTGACCATATGGACGCTGTACAGCAGCGATGTGGCCGGGACCTCTTCGACCTTCTACGGCGGCTATCCGATGTCGACCGTCTTCGTTGGCGTGTTCACCTTCGCCATCACCGGAGGTCTGGCCGCCGCCGCCGCCCTCTCAATCGCAACCTTCTTCAGACAGATTGCCATCGACGGGTCCGACCCGACCACGGACTCGGCCGCCGTCCTCATCTACCTATTCGGGGGGCTCCTGGCCGGCTGGGCCGTCGGCGTGATTCGGCGAAGTGACCGCCTGAGGCGTCAAGCGGAACAGGCTCTTGCCGCCGAGCGGGCATCCCGAGCCAGAATCGAGGAGCGCGCGGAGATGGCAGCGCATCTTCACGATTCCGTGCTTCAGACATTGGCCCTCATCCAGCGAACCGAGAAACCGGAGGAGACGGCCGCCCTGGCCAGACGGCAGGAAAGGGAACTGCGCGAGTGGCTGTTCGGTGACGGCGCAACACCTGACGAGAGTTTTTCCGCCGCGGTGCGTTCCATGGCAGCCGGCATCGAAGAGATGTATCCGGTTCGGGTGCAGACCGTTGTTGTCGGTGATGCTCCTCTCGATGATGGTCTCGATGCCATGGTCAAGGCCGGGCGAGAGGCGAGCATCAATGCTGCCCGTCATGCGGGTGTCGACGAGTTTTCCATCTATGCCGAGGTCGGCAGTGATTCAGTCGGCCTCTACGTTCGTGACAGGGGAGGGGGCTTCGACGTGGGTTCGGTACCCTCCGATCGTCGGGGCATCGTTGAGTCGATCCAAGCTCGCATGGAACGGCACGGTGGATCCGCCAGAATCCGCTCTGCTCCGGGTGACGGCACCGAGGTGATCCTCGAACGAGAGGTAGAAACATGACTGTGAGGGTTTTCATCGTCGACGATCACGATCTGTTTCGCGCAGGGGTGAAGGCGGAGGTCGACGATGACGTCGAGGTCATCGGCGAAGCGTCCGATGTGGGCGCCGCCATTGAGATGATCGCCGAACGTCTACCGGATGTGGTGCTACTCGACGTCCACATGCCATCGGGTGGCGGCAAAGCAGTGATCGAAGCGATTTCGGACAAGTATCCCGAGATCGCATTTCTCGCCCTCTCTGCTTCCGACGCGGCCGAGGATGTTGTTGCCGTAGTCCGGGCCGGAGCGAGAGGCTACGTCACCAAAACCATTTCTTCAGTCGAGTTGTCCGAAGCAATCAGGCGCGTGGATGCAGGCGACGCGGTGTTTTCGCCCATGCTGGCAGGGTTCGTACTGGATGCATTCAGTTCGATTCCTGTCGCAGACCTCGATCCGGACCTCGATCAGTTGACCACCCGTGAGCGCGAGGTTCTTCAACACATAGCCCGCGGGTATACGTATCGGGAGATCGGTGAGCAACTGTTCATCTCGGTCAAAACCGTCGAGAGCCATGTGTCGAGCGTTCTCCGAAAACTGCAGCTCTCGAACCGTCATGAGCTGAGTCGTTGGGCTCAAGATCGTAAGTTGATTTAGGCGTCTGCGGGCAACTAAAGAAACTCCTTGACAATGTGACAGCATTATGACATCATAATGCTGTCACAAGGAGAGAAGGAGATCGGAATGTTGACCTCGCCAACCACAGGACTGGAATACCATCGCATTCGCCGGGAGCAGTTGGTTCGCAGTTTCCGCCCAACTTTGCGTCGGTGGGAACACCGAGAAAAGGGGAATCGATGAACACAACAGCCGCCATCGCAGCTCTGGAGCAAGCGGTGTCGCAGCAGGTCATGATCGGCGGAGGAGATCCTTCGGTCGAGGCCGCTGCGCGTGCGGTGCTTGGAGCGATAGAGCCGGCAATGAAGCAGATCGCTTTCGATCTCGCGCAACAAGCCGCGGTTGAGGTCGATGCCCAGCTCCCGGAACACGAGATTGAAGTTGTACTCGCCGACGGTGAGCCGGTGCTGCGAGTGCGCTCTGCGGAGGCCGAAGGCAGTGACGTAGCTCCAGGCGACTACGAGGCCCGACTCACCCTTCGTCTGCCGGAGGTCCTAAAAGACCTCGTTGAAGAGAACGCCGGGCAATCTGGCGATTCTGTGAATACATGGGTAGTCAAGGCGCTTTCGTCCAAGGCCCGCAAGCGAAGCGACCGGGGCGGACGAGTGACGGGGAGTTTCGAGCTATGAGCGAGCGTCATGAGCTCTTCGAGGTTGGTTCCAAACCTCGTATCGAGGTTCGAAGCGGCTCCGGCCGAATCACGATCGAGCAATCGAGCGACCGTCAGGTGGAGGTGCGAATCGACGGCAAACACGCCGACGGATTCACCATCGAGCAGTTCGGAGACGGCATTTCGATCCGGCAACCATCCGATCGCGGTCTCTTCAGTGGATCGCATCGTGTGAATCTTCGCTTGCCGGCCGACGCCGAGGTGGATGTGTCGGTTGCTTCAGCAGACCTCAACATCCTGGGCACGGTGGGTGACCTGCGAGTGTCGGCTGCGTCGGGAGATGTTTCGGCCCGCAGAATCGAACGTGATTTCACGCTGAAGACGGCTTCCGGCGAAGTCGATGTCGACGAAGTAGGCGGACGCGTGCAGGTCACCGCTGCCTCGGGAGATGTCGACATCCGTTCGGTCGGTCGCCACGCGACCATTTCCACTGCCTCCGGCGACGTCGAGATCGGCGACGCCTCTGGCGACGTCCGTGTCAAGACTGCCTCCGGCGATATCACCATCGGCCGGATGTTCGGGAGTGAGTTGGACTGCAAGACGGTTTCGGGAGATGTGTCTGCCGGAATCGCGGCGGGGCGGCGTGTGGAGGTCAACCTGCAGACGATGACCGGAAGCGTTCATCTCCCTCAGGGCAGGCAGGATGCTTCCGAGTCACCGGGTGGCCGGTCGGTTTCCGTCCGATTCAGGTCGGTGTCCGGTGACATCCGATTGGATCGCGCATGATTTCCTGGCCGTTTCGATTTGTAGGCGGGATTGTTGGTGTTGCTTTCAGGTTCACGGCCGCTGCAGTGGCCCTGGCTCTCATGGCCGCCGGGATTCTCGTGAGCCTGACCGTTATCGGCGCGGTCGTCGGGATCCCGATCTTCGCGATCGGGCTCCTGATCTTGTGGAAGTCGATTCTCGGCTAGGCGCCCGGTTCAGTCCTGAGCCTTCAGGGTGACGGCAGTGCCGGTCGCCGTCAGTACCGTGTTCGCCCCAATCGGGGCCATGGTGGTTGTGACACCCACGATCGCATGAGCTCCGCGCGCCATGGCTTCGTCGACAAGCGCCCGCATGGCCGCCGTCCGGCCCGCGGCCATCTCAGTCTGTATCGGTCCTGAACCGAGGATCATATCCGCGGCAACGACTCCGAGGTAGGTGTCGATCTGCCACTCAGACAGGAGCGGGCTCGTGGTGATGATCGGCCTCCACGTGCTGCGACCCTGATCATCCTCGACCCACCCCTGTGCGGACTCCTGCCAACGGGAACCCCACTCGATCGGGGCGGTGTCTCCGGCAGCCGACTCGGGGTCCGGCTCCGACGCGACCAGCTCCTCTTCGGCGATTGCGTCCGTGTCGACAACGGCCAAATCCGGCTCGGCCGTAGGTGGCAAGTCGACTTCAGGAACCTCGGTTGCGGGTTCGGTGTCGACAACGGTGATCGGCTCAATCGCGCTCTCGGCCACTTCGGAGTCTTCAGCTTCAAGGGATTCCACCGTTGTCTCGGCACTCGGCACGAGTTCTTCGACGTCGAGCTCGGTGGAGATCGGAGCTTCCTCGGCTACGTTTCCGAGATCGGGAACTGACTCTGGTTCCTCGACCGCAACTTCGGGCTCATGGTCCTCGAGGAACTGTGGCTCATCGAGCAACTGGACGGCATCTTCGGACTGTTGTCCGGCATCTTCGGACTGTTGTCCGGCATCTTCGGACTCTCGTCCGGCT
>CBDTUP010000021.1:0-15733 GCA_965363685.1 uncultured bacterium
GTGAAACCGAAGTGGGCGGCCAGATCCAGGAGGTTTCTCTGCGACAACGCCCCAAGGCCCGTGTAACCGATTACCTCGAGGGCCGAGGCGGCCGCAGATTCGATCTCTCCGAAGTAGTTGCCCAGATCACGCTGATGGCGGCGGAGCGCAGCATTCTCGTGGCGTGCCTCCTCAGGGGTTGCGGCTCTTACCTGAGAGCGGTCGCGCAATCCTTCGAACAAGCCGACGATGGTCTCCAATGCCTCGTCGGGTAATCGGGCGGACGGTTTGAGATCCGGAAGACTCAGTTCGCGATAGAGGGGATCGCGCTGGATACGTTCGAAGCCAATCTCGAGTCGGGATCGGCGTGAAGGGGGTGTTGGGTCGAGGAGATCGGCGACAGAAGTGTCGAGCGCTCCCGCCAGCGCCGCGATCAACGACAGCTTCGGTTCTCGTTTGCCCGTCTCGATGGTCGAGAGGAAGGGCGCTGGTTTCCCAACTCGGGCGCCGAGTTCGTCGAGTGTCAGATCTGCCGACTTCCTGAAATGCCGCAGCCGATGTCCGAATACGAGCGAATCAATCTGCTCTTTCAAAATCCGTCACTCCTGCTTCCTGGATAAGAACACTCGGAATTATCGGTCTAAAGCCACTGTACTAGCCTCGTGAGTAGAAGAAGATGCCTTCTTGCCGGATGCGAACTGAGTTCATAGGAGGACCACATGGTCGACGGAATCGAAGTTAGGGGACCCATTGAGGGACGCGGTGCCGAGATACTGTCTGAAGAGGCGCTCGTCTTCGTAGCGGACCTCCACCGGCGGTTCAATGACCATCGACGTCTGCTTCTCCAGGAGCGTGCAGAGAGGCAGTTGCGGATCGATGCCGGTGAGATGCCCGACTTCCTCGCGGAGACTTCTGATGTTCGCGAGGATGCGTGGTCGGTAGCTTCCATTCCCTCCGATCTCATGGATCGGCGAGTTGAGATCACGGGTCCGGTCGAGCGGAAGATGATGATCAACGCCCTCAACTCGGGGGCCAAGGTCTTCATGGCAGACTTCGAAGATTCGAACACGCCGAATTGGTTCAACACGATCGATGGCCAGATCAACCTCATCGATGCCCATGAGCGTACGATCACGTTCGAGAACCCTGATGGGAAGCGGTACGAACTCGAAGATGAGACCGCCACCTTGCTGGTGAGGCCGCGGGGTTGGCACCTCGATGAGAAGCATGTGCTGGTCGACGGCGAAGCGATCTCTGCCAGCATCTTCGACTTCGGCATGTACATGTTTCACTCGGCCGCTCGGGCCATAGCGGCCGGCAGCGGGCCGTACTTCTATCTTCCGAAACTCGAGAGCCACCACGAAGCACGCCTCTGGAACGACGTGTTCCTGGCAGCCCAAGATGGTCTCGGCCTGTCGCGGGGGACCATTCGGGCCACGGTACTGATCGAGACGATCCTCGCCGCCTTCGAGATGGAGGAGATCCTCTACGAGTTGCGGGAACACTCAGCCGGACTGAACGCTGGTCGGTGGGATTACATATTCAGCGTTATCAAGAAGTTCCGGAACCACCACGACTTGATTCTTCCGGACCGAGGCCAGATAACGATGACGGTCCCGTTCATGCGCGCCTATACCGAGTTGCTCGTCAAGACGTGTCACCGACGCGGCGCGCACGCCATGGGAGGTATGGCAGCCTTCATCCCCAATCGACGTGACCCGGAAGTCACCGAACGAGCACTTCGAAGCGTTCGTGACGACAAGTTGCGTGAGGCAAACGATGGCTTCGACGGAACGTGGGTGGCGCATCCTGATCTCGTCGGCACGGCTATGGAGGTCTTCGACGACGTGCTTGGAGATCGACCGAATCAGATTGATCGTTTGCGAGATGACGTCGTCGTCACTGCCGCACAGCTCCTCGACACCTCGGTAGAGGGCGGCAAGATCACCGAACAGGGGGTACGCACGAACATCCGGGTCGGGATCGAGTACATGGCCTCGTGGATGCGAGGCAACGGAGCGGCCGCCCTCTACAACCTGATGGAGGATGCTGCCACAGCAGAAATCTCCCGGAGTCAGATATGGCAATGGGTTCACAACGCTGTTCAACTCGACGATGGACGAACGCTGACTGCCGATCTCGTCGATCTGATCACCGATGAGGAGATGGACAACATCCGCTCGATGGTTGGAGATGACTTCTTCACCACAGGCCTCTACGAGGAGTCCCGCCGCTTGTTCGAGACGGTGGCGGTAGCACCCGACTTCCAGGAATTCTTGACACTTCCTGCCTACGAACTGATCAACTGAAAGGAACCAGACATGACCGTTGCCGATCGCGTCCGCCGTGAAGCGGAAGAGATCCAGAAGGACTGGGACACGAACCCCCGCTGGGCGGGTATCCAGCGCGATTACACAGCTGAGGATGTGGTCCGACTACGCGGATCCGTTCGAGTCGAGCACAGTCTCGCCAGACAAGGGGCGGAGCGACTCTGGGAACTCCTGGGTAAGCGCGACTACGTGAACGCACTCGGCGCATTGACGGGGAATCAGGCCGTGCAAATGGTCAAGGCCGGGCTCGAGTCGATCTACCTTTCGGGTTGGCAGGTCGCCGGCGACAACAACCTCGCCGAGCAGGTGTACCCCGATCAGAGCCTCTACCCGGTGAACAGTGCGCCGTCGTTGGTGCGCAGAATCAACAACGCTCTGAAAAGAGCAGACCAGATCGAGTGGTCGGAAGGCAAGGGCGATCATCACTGGATGGCTCCGATCGTCGCGGACGGTGAAGCAGGCTTTGGCGGCCCGCTCAACGTGTTCGAACTAACGAAATCCTTCATCGAGGCGGGTGCTGCGGCGGTCCACTACGAGGACCAGCTGTCCTCGGAGAAGAAGTGCGGACACATGGGTGGCAAGGTCCTGATTCCGACCAGCCAGGCCATCAGAACACTGAAATCCGCCCGCCTGGCGGCCGACGTGTCGGGAGTACCCACCGTGATCATGGCCAGGACGGATGCAAACGCCGCCTCCCTGCTCACCAGCGACATCGATGAGCGCGATCACGAGTTCACTACCGGCGGCAGGACCGAAGAGGGTTTTTACGAGACCCGGGCGGGACTCGACCAGGCGATCGCGAGGGGACTCGCATACGCTCCGTATGCCGATCTCATCTGGTGTGAAACCGCCCACCCGGACATCGAGGAAGCCCGTATCTTCGCCGATGCGATCCACGCGGAATACCCCGATCAGTTGCTTTCGTATAACTGCTCACCCTCCTTCAACTGGAAGAAGTACCTGAGTGACGACGAGATCGCCAGCTTCCAGAAAGAACTCGGAGCGATGGGCTACAAGTATCAGTTCATCACGCTCGCAGGCTTCCATTCTCTGAATGCCGCCATGTTTGATCTGGCACTCGGGTACAAGAACGAGGGGATGTCGGCGTACGTGAAGGTCCAGCAACACGAGTTCGATATCGAAGAACGCGGCTACACCGCCACCCGGCATCAGCGGGAAGTGGGTGCCGGCTACTTCGACATGGTTGCCATGACGGTGGGCGAATCCGCAACTCTGGCGCTCGATGGTTCGACTGAAGACGAGCAGTTCTTCGACAAGTAGGTTGTGGGGGCGGCATTGCCGCCCCCAAACAGCCTTTGGCCCTTGGCTCTTGGCCGTTAGCCATTAGCCTGGCTGGTGTGGATATCGATCAGGTTTTGCAGGAGATGGGCGCCAACGCCGACAGACTGGCGTCGTTGGCCGAAGATGCGTTCGATGAGCGCCTTGAGTTGCGGCAGCGTCAGGAGCAGCTCCGGTTGATTGCCTCTGATCTGAGCGCGCGGGCGCCGGTGGATAGGCATGCTCTGCAAGCGGAACTAGACCATCTGCTCGGGAGATGGGATGCTCTTCAGAAGGAGCGGATCGACGTCGTGGCACAGTCGGGTGGCGGGAGCCAGGGTGGTGACGCCTTCTCCGGAGCTCACGCGGTCAGAGTGAACCTACAGATAGATGCCGCCCGGGGCCGCGATCAGATCGAGTCGAGAATCGCCGAAATACGACGCCTCCTCGACTCGAAACCCAAGACCTAGAACTCGGAACCTGGAGCATCTTTGATCGTTGAAATCATCGCCGTCGGCACCGAACTCCTGCTTGGGCAAATCACCAATCGCAATGCCTCCTACCTTGGCGGGAAGCTGGCCGAGTCCGGATTCGATGCTCACTTCCAGGTGGTGGTGGGGGACAATCTCGATCGCATGGTTGACGCAATACAAACGGCCCTGAGTCGTGCCGACGCCATCATTCTGACGGGAGGCATCGGCCCGACGCAGGACGATGTGACTCGCGAGGCCATTGCGGCCGCAACCGGCCGTTCTCTCGAGTTCAACCACGAGTTTGCCGCACAACTCCGCAAGTTCTGGGAGTCGCGCGGCCGGAAGATGCCCGAGAGCAACCTGCGCCAGGCGGAGTACCCACAGGGTGCAGAGCAGATCCCCAATCCGAAGGGAACAGCGCCGGCACTTGCACTCGAACACGAGGGGCGTTGGATCTTCGCACTCCCCGGAGTTCCTGCCGAAATGCAGTTCCTGGTTGAACGCGAGATTCTGCCGCGTCTGCGCGATGCGGCAGGAGTTGAACACGTGGTGCTCAGCCGGCTCATCCGGACCTGGGGACGATCGGAATCTCAAGTCGCCGAGATCCTCGATGACATCTATCACGAGTCGACCAATCCAAGTGTCGCATTCCTGGCATCGGCCGCGGAGATCAAGGTGCGGATCACAGCCAAAGCTGAAACCGAAGAGGAAGCTGAGGCCCTCATTCGTCCGCATGAGAAGGAGATCAGGCGCCGGCTCGGGTCGTCGGTATTTGGGTCTGATGAAGAGACCATCGAGCGGGTCGTCCTCGAGCTCCTCACTGAGAAGGGGTGGACCCTGGCCACGGCCGAATCGGCGACGGCGGGATTGGTGGCCGCGCGCATTGCCTCGGTGCCGGGAGCCTCCCGTGTGTTCCGGGGTGGGGTCATCGCCTACGCGACAGATGTGAAGTCGTCGGTTCTTGATGTACCCCGAGAAGTGCTCGCCGAGGGAGTCGTCAGCGAAGCGACCGCACTGTTCATGGCGGAAGGTGCGGCCGAACGACTCGGGGCAGACGTGGCGGTGTCCGTTACCGGGTCGGCTGGCCCAGATCCTCAGGAGCGTCCGGTCGGGACAATGGTGATAGGAGTCACCACTCCCGCCGGATCCGGTGCGCGGGTCATGAGGATGCCCGGCGACCGAGAGCGAATCCGCACCTACACCGCAACTGCCGCACTGCACCTCCTGCGTCTGGGTCTGGTGGGGGAGTGGTGGGAGCGATAGGTCGTTTGTTCCTGGCGGCCGATCTCTCCGCTGAGACTCGTCGTGCTTTGGTGGCGAAACTGGCGGATTGGCGGGATCGGATGCCCGGTCGAGTAGTACCGCCTCCGAACTGGCATCTGACGTTGCGATTCTTGGGAGATGTCGCCGAGTTGGATTTCGACAAGCTGGTTCACCGGATGAGTACCGCTGATCTCGGGACCGCGTTCAGCATTACCTTCGGCACGTTCGGCGCCTTTCCGCGAGCCGAGCGGGCAACGGTGCTCTGGTTGGGTATGAAACGTGGTGAGGAGCAACTGAACCAACTTGCCCATAGCGTCGAAGAGGCAGTGGACAACGCCGGGTTTCCGGCCGAAGACAGGCCGTTCCGCGCTCATCTGACTCTGAGCAGAATCCGCCCGCCACAGGACGTTTCCCGGATACTGGCCCGAGTCGATGGAGTGGAGGTCAAACATCGAGTCGATGCCGTGACCCTGTTCAGGTCGCAACTAGGCAAAGGCGGCGCCACGTATGAAAAACTCGAACACTTCCCCCTTGGGCCGTCTGGCTGATGGCTGAAGGCTGATGGCTATAGGCTTGTACACGAACACATGTTCGCCTAGGCTTTCGAACATCATTCGTGGTATTTGTCACACCGACGAAATACCGTTGGGGAAGACTCAGAGGAAAGGGAACTCGTGGACAACGATAAGTCACTCGACATGGCCAAAGCGCAGATCGAGCGCCAATTCGGCAAGGGTGCCATCATGCGACTCGGCGAGAGTACGAGTGTGCGGCTTCCGTCGATCTCAACCGGCGCGCTTTCGCTCGACATTGCACTCGGAATCGGAGGCGTACCCCGTGGGCGCGTTGTCGAGATCTATGGCCCTGAGTCAAGCGGTAAGACAACTCTGGCATTGCATGTCGTAGCCGAAGCTCAGCGTAACGGAGGTATCGCCGCCTTCATCGATGCAGAGCACGCGCTGGATCCGATCTATGCCAAAGCCCTCGGCGTCGATGTGGATGAATTGCTCATATCGCAACCTGACACCGGTGAGCAGGCACTCGAGATTGCCGACATCCTCATTCGCTCAGGAGCCCTCGACGTCGTAGTGATCGACTCGGTGGCGGCGCTCGTACCGCGTGCCGAGATCGAAGGTGAAATGGGGGATACTCACGTTGGCCTCCAGGCCCGTCTCATGTCGCAGGCATTGAGGAAGCTCACAGCGAATATCAATCGGTCGCAGACGACTGCGGTATTCATCAATCAGTTACGTGAGAAGATCGGCGTCATGTTTGGATCACCGGAAACCACACCGGGTGGCCGCGCTCTCAAGTTCTACTCGAGCGTTAGGATCGACATTCGGCGGATTGAGGCCATCAAAGATGGCCAGGAGAATGTCGGCAACCGGGTTCGTGCGAAGGTTGTGAAGAACAAGCTTGCACCGCCATTTCGCCTCGCAGAGTTCGACATCATGTTCGGCGAGGGTATCTCGAGGGAAGGCTCCTTGCTGGATGTGGCTGTGGAGCAGGGCATTGTCCGCAAGAGTGGAGCCTGGTACAGCTACGACGACGATCAATTGGGTCAGGGACGCGAAGCGGCGAAACGGTTCCTTCGGGAGAACGCTGAAGTAGCCGTTCAGCTGCAGGCCAAGGTGATGGAGGCCGTGGGTCTGGTCGAGTCGGAAGAACAAGAAGTAGAAGTCACCGACGAAGTCGACGAGAAGACATCGGATTGACGCCGCCGAGACGTGGGTTTAGCGAGCGACAAGAAGCGTACCTAAACCCATGTTCGTCGGGTACTATGTTCATCAAGCACACACCAATTAACACTGAAACTTGAGAACTGTGGACCAGATACAGAGGAGCGACGGAACAACCACGAGGCCTTGATCTAACTTCGTTCCGTCCGTGTGTGTGCCGAGCCGGCTGGTTCGGCATGTCTGTATCTTCCGCAGGAAGGCGGGAACTGTGGAACCGTTATGGGCCCTGGTGATCGGCGTGATGGCGGTACTGGTAGGCGCCGTAGCCGGGTTTTTCGCAGCTCGTACGAATCATCGACGGGCTCGTGGTGATGCCGAAACGAGTGCAGAGGAAGTCATGTCCGCGGCTCGGCTCGAGGCGCAACGGCTCCTTTCTCGAGCGGAGGAGGAAGCCCGGGCCGTTGCGGAGACTTATCGTGATCGCGAGGACGCCACTCTGGAACACCGGCGTATCGAGATTCACACCTCTGAGGATCGTCTGGTCAAGCGAGAGGAGACTCTCGAGCAGCGGGCTGCGAACCTTGCACAGCGGGAGCAACTCCTGATTCAACGAGAGACCGAGGTTCTAGAGCAGAGGGCTGAGGTCGATTTGCTCCGAGAGGATGCTCGATCAGCTCTCGAGAGGCTGGCGGGTTTCGATGCCAAAGCTGCGAAACAGGAGCTAATGGTTCAGGTTGAAGACGAGGCGCGTCGCGAAGCCATGGTCATGGTGCGAGACATGGAGATCAAAGCGCGCGAGGAGTCCGATCGTAGGGCGCGACGGATTCTGACCACGGCAGTTCAAAGGTTGTCGGCTGAGGTCGTCACCGAGAGCACCGTCTCTGTTGTTGAGCTTCCGAGCGATGAAATGAAGGGCCGCATCATCGGCCGTGAGGGTCGGAACATCCGCGCCTTTGAGGCCATTGCCGGAGTCAACCTCATTGTCGACGACACTCCCGAGGCCGTTTCCGTGTCTTCGTTTGATCCGGTGCGTCGGGAGATCGCCAGGATCACGCTGGAGAAGCTCATCACCGACGGCCGCATTCACCCGGCTTCTATTGAGCAGTCCTTCGAGAAGGCTAAGGCTGAGGTTGAACAGAGCGTTCGAGACGCTGGAGAATGGGCACTTCTCGAAGTAGGTATTGCACGCATGCATCCGGAACTCGTGACCCTGCTCGGTCGGCTGAAGTACCGGACCTCGTACGGCCAGAATGTTCTCAACCATGTTGTGGAATCCGCCCATGTGGCTGCGATGCTCGCGTCCGAGATCGGGATCGACGTGGTTCAAGCCAAGCGGGCTGCGCTTTTGCATGACATCGGCAAGGCAATTACTCACGAGGTCGAAGGCTCTCACGCTCTGATCGGAGCAGAGATCGCCCGTCGCTTTGGTGAGGATCCGGCGGTGGTGCACGGAATCGAGGCCCACCACAACGAGATTGAACCCCGCACTCTGGTCGCGGTTCTGGTGCAGGCAGCGGACGCCGTGTCGGCGGCCCGACCGGGTGCACGCCGGGAGGCTCTCGAATCCTATGTCCGCCGCTTGGAGCGGTTGGAAGAGCTGGCCGGGGCGTTCGACGGCGTGGAGCGGGTCTTTGCCATGCAGGCAGGACGTGAAGTCAGGGTGGTTGTGGATCCCGGCACACTCGACGACCTGGAAGCTTCAGACCTGGCGAGACGTATTGCCAGACAGATGGAAGAAGACCTGCAGTACCCGGGTCAGATCCAGGTCACCGTGATCAGGGAGTTTCGGGTAACCGACTACGCTCGATAGCCGCCATGAACCAGCCCGTGATGATCTCCGATCCAACGCGCAAGGAGCGCCGTCTTCCGACCCGTGAGGGCAAGACGTATTTCTTGCGTACGTTCGGATGCCAGATGAACGAGCACGACTCGGAGCGCATAGCCGGATTGTTTGAAGCCGACGGTATGTCGCCGACCTCAGATTATGAATCCGCCGATGTGGTGTTCATCAACACCTGCACGATTCGAGAGAATGCAGACAACCGGCTCTATGGGCACCTCGGACAGTTGAAGAGGCTCAAAGACGCCCAGCCGGGCAAGGTGTTGGTCGTCGGGGGTTGTGCAGCTCAGAAGGATCGGGAGATCGTTCGCGAGCGGGCACCCTGGGTCGATGTGGTACTCGGCACCCACAACCTCGACCGTGTAGTCGATCTGATCGATCACGCACAAGAATGGGGTCCGATCACCGAGATTGCCGACGAGCTCCAGGCGATGCCATCCGATCTGCCGGTGAGGCGGGAACTTGCCCATTCGGCCTGGGTGACTATTCAGGTTGGCTGCAACAACACCTGCACCTTCTGCATCGTCCCTGCGGTGCGCGGCGTTGAGATCTCCCGTCGACCCGGTGACATTGTTCGCGAAGTCGAACGCTTGGCCTCCGACGGCGTAGTCGAAGTCACCCTGCTTGGTCAGAACGTGAACACCTACGGTCGCGATCTCGCCATCGATGGGCGACGCCGCCCCATTTTCGCCGATCTACTTCGAAGGGTCGGAGAGATTGACGGTATTCGTAGGATTCGCTTCACCAGTCCCCATCCGGCCGACTTCCGAGAGGATGTCGCTCTGGCTATGGCGGAAACACCGGCAGTCTGCGAGCAACTACATCTACCGCTGCAATCCGGTAGTTCGCGTGTGCTGGCTCGCATGCACCGCGGATACAACGTTGAACGCTTCATGTCCCGCCTTGAAATCGCCAGAAGCATCGTGCCGGATCTGACCGTTTCGACCGACATTATCGTGGGTTTCCCCGGCGAGACCGAGGACGACTTCCAGGGAACCCTCGACGTCGTCGGAGAGGCTCGATTCGATCAGGCCTTCATGTTCCTGTTCTCACCGCGTCCCGGCACGGAGGCTGCGCTTGCAGTCGACGATTTCGTTGATCCGGCAGTTGCTCAGGATCGTTTTGACCGTCTGCTGGAACTGCAGTCGCGGATCTCGGTTGAATCCAACCGGGAGCAACTTGGCCGGCACTTCGAGGTACTGGCGGAGGGGCCGTCCAAGAAGGATCCGTCGGTGGCGACGACCCGGACTCGCGGCGGTCGGGGGGTCCACGTTCCGGGGCAGGTCGATCCGGGGTCATTCTTCGGTGTTGAGATCATCGGCGCTGCCAAGCATCACCTACTCGGGAGTCTGACCTGAGGCAGATCTTCGCGGTGCTCGGGCCTACGGCCGCGGGGAAGTCGGAGGTGGCGCTGCGACTGGCGGAGGAAATCGGTGGCGAACTGATCTCCGTCGACTCCATGCAGGTCTACCGTCGCATGGATATCGGGACCGCCAAACCGACCGCCGCAGACCGGGAACGAGTTCCGCATCATGGTATCGATCTGGTCGATCCCGCCCAGGAGTTCAGCGTCGCCGATTTTCAGACTCATGCCAGATCTGTCCTGGAGCACTCGGATGGGCCGGTTGTCATAGCCGGTGGGTCGGGCCTCCATTTCCGAGCAGTGGTCGATCCATTGCAGTTCCGCCCGCACGACGACGAGGTACGGGCGCTGGTCGAGCAACTATCTGATGAGGAAGCACGCAGTAGGTTGCTCGAGATCGACCCATCTGCCGTCGATTATCTCGACATCAACAATCCTCGCCGGGTGATCCGGGCTCTCGAAGTAGCGCGATTGACCGGTGAGACACCAACGGCGAGATCGGCGACCTCTGAGTATCAGGATCTCTCGGCCTACCGTCCGCTGTTTCCATTCAGAGCGGTTGCCCTCGACGCGGGTGAGTCGCAGTCGGATCGGGTGGAGCAACGACTTGCCTCGATGGTTGCAGCTGGGTTGCTCGATGAGGTGGCTGGGTTGGCCGACAATCTCGGCCGGACTGCCCGGCAAGCAGTCGGATACAAGGAACTCCTGCCCGTGATCGCCGGTGAGATGACGATTGAAGCCGGGATAGAGGAGGCGCGGCTTGCGACCATGCGACTCGTCAAGCGGCAACGAACCTACTTCCGTCGCGATCCTCGATTGACCTGGCTAGCTTGGTCGGAAGATCCGGAAGAACGCTACCGGGCAGCCTGTGCCGCCCTGAGGAGCCGAGGGTGAAGTTCACGAAGATGGAGGGCCTCGGCAACGATTTCGTTGTCATTGATGGGCCTAGGCACTTGACCGCGGATCAGATCGCGGCCCTATGCGACCGCAGGCGGGGTGTTGGGTCAGATGGTGTCCTGGTTGTCACTCCCGTGTCTGATGAGTGTGTTCGGATGGAGTATTTCAATGCGGACGGTGGGGCAGCGGAGATGTGCGGCAACGGCCTTCGGTGCGTCGCCAAACGTGCCGTGGATACCGGCTTGGTGCATGAACGCGACTTCATGGTTGAAACAGCGGTCGGCCTTCGACGTGTGTCGGTCTTGGATGACGATCGAGTTCATGTCGAACTCGGGCCGATCGATGCCTCTGCTTCCGATCTGGAAGTGGGAGGACTGACAGTCCGAACGGTTGATGTCGGTAACCCGCACGCGGTGTTGTTTGTTGACGATCCGGCCGAAGCCGACGTCGCCGGCATAGGCGTTGCCCTGGAGACCAACCCCGAGTTTCCCTCCGGTACAAATGTTGAGTTCGTACGGATCCTGGACGACGGCCAGATCGAGATGCGAGTTTGGGAGCGCGGCGTCGGCGAGACACTGGCGTGCGGCACAGGGGCGGCGGCTGTGGTCGCCGCAGCGACTGCAATGAATAGATCCGACCCGGCCGCAACCGTTCGCCTTCCGGGAGGATCGCTCGATGTGGAGATCGATGAAGGAATCGCCTGGCTGACGGGTCCGGCCAGAACCGTGTTCAGCGGTCGTTGGGATCTATCTACCGGACGGACCGAATAACCGATACCACCTTGCCAACGAGACTGACACCTTCGTCAAAGACCAGGGGTCGGTAGGCCGGATTGGCTGCGTGGAGGATTACTTGGTTGTTCTTGCGCTCGAGTCGTTTGACCGTCGCCTCGTCCTCGATCAGAGCGGCGACAATGTCACCGTCGGTCGCATCGTCCTGGCGCCTTACGACGACGTAGTCGCCGTCGAGGATCCCGGCGTCGACCATCGAGTCGCCATGCACTTCGAGCATGATCACCGGACCGGAGCCAACGAGTTGCTGGGGGAGGGGAAACACTTCTTCGATGTCTTCTTCGGCCAGGATCGGAGAACCGGCGGCGATCCGGCCCACGAGCGGAACGTCACGGGTCGGGGTGGTTGCCCGTTGCGGAGAATCCGACCGATCAACGACCTCGATTGCACGGGGTTTGGTCGGATCGCGACGCAGATAGCCGAGTCGGACGAGAGTTGACAGGTGGCTGTGGACGGTGGATGGCGACCGAAGACCGAGGGAATCGCCGATTTCCCGCACGGATGGTGGGTAGCCACGATCGAGAACCGCCTGACGGATGAGATCCAGTATCTCCTGTTGGCGGCTGCTGAGTTCGTCCACAATCGGCCTTTCTCGAACGTATGTTCACAATCTACTCTGCTTGACCTGCGGAATCAAACATATGTTCGCACTTGACTCCGAACGTCTGTTCGCCTATTGTAGCGAACAGACGTTCGAGCGTGTTGGTCTGTTTTCTGTCACTCACCGTTCGTACGCTGGTAACCGAACCTGGTTCAAACGAAGCGAGAAGGAGGTAACAGGTCATGATGGTCCACTCCAGCGCCCTACTCAGGGTCGTGGTTCTCCTTACTGTGGCCGTCGCTGCCCTGTTCCTCCTACTCGCCGGCCAGGTTGATGCCGGAAACGATGTGGTCCTGACGCAGGAACACATCGTTCGTTCGGGCGAGACGCTGTGGGAAATCGCCCGCGCCAATACGGTCGGGGGCGCCGACGTGCGTGACACCGTCGACGACATCCGTGCGATGAACGCCCTGGATGGCAGCACCATCTTCCCGGGCGATCGACTCATCGTTCCAATCGTTGGAAGCTGACTGTGCGATCCGGCGCGGAGCGGGCGGTACTAGCCTGCGCGAAATGCTTTGTCCCTTCTGTGGATCTGCTGAAACCCGCGTAGTCGACAGCCGCCCGGCCGAGCAAGGTCGCTCTATCCGCCGTCGACGGGAGTGCGAGTCGTGCGGCGATCGTTTCACTTCGTACGAGCGGATCGAGGCGTTGCTGATGGTTCGCAAGCGCTCAGGGCGCGCCGAACCTTTTCGAACAGACAAGCTCCGGAGGGGCCTCGAGAGCGCGCTTGCCGACCGACCGGTTGGAAGCGGCACGCTCGACAACCTGGTCGACACAATAGAGAACGAATTGCGTTCCGCCGGCACGGTGGTGTCATCAGACGAGATCGGCAAAGAGGTTCTGGGACGGCTCAGGGAACTCGATCAGGTTGCCTACCTGAGATTTGCCTCGGTCTACAAGGATTTTTCAGGTGCCGAGGATTTCGAGCGTGAAATGGCGGCGTTGGAGGAATCAGGCGAAGGTCAAGAACTCGACGCCTGAATTGCCTCGGAAGCCGCGTCGATCTGATTCATCAAGGCGTCAATCGAGTCCGTCGACCAATCCTGGAATTCATCCAGTGTCGAACCCAACGATGCTTGTGCTGCTGCCGCCGTCGCGCGCATGGCGCCGACGATTCGTGAGGCTGCAATCTGATTGTCGGAGCGGAGCGCCGAAAGGTAGTCGGCGATCTGCGACGTCATTTCTGCCAGACCGGCTTCGAGTTGACGTCGGTGCGCTTCGAGGCGCTCGTTGACCGGCAGCTTGAGGAGAACCTCCGTTGTGGCGGCGATAGTGTCGCTCAATGCCAGGCCTAGGTCGGAGATGTCTGCGTCTGTTCCTTCGACCGGTAGGAGTTCAGGCAGTATCAATGCTTGGTCGAGCAGTATTCGATAGTCGAGGACGTCACCGAGTTGCTCATGAATGACCAACGCTGAGTCGGCAGCTCTTCGAAGCGCATCCTGGGCAGGTTCCAGTGCCAGAAGCGGAGTGTCGGAGATGAGCGGGATGCTGAGGGTCGAATCTGCGGTGGCGTTTTCGTAGGCACGGTTTGCCGCTTCTGAGACGGCCAGCAATGGAAGGGCGGCGTCAGAGAGGTCCTGGGTCGGATGGGCGAGATCGAACAGGCGACCGGCTGTTGCCGGAATGGCGTCTGCGGCTGTCTGAAGCGAATCGGCGCTCGTGATCAGGTCGGCACGAAGCTCACCAGCTCTATTGATCGGCAGCCGGTAGGCGGCAACCGCGAGTAGCGCGACGGCGACGGAGACTGCCAGGGCGGCGGAGATGAATGACCATCGGAACTGCCGGCGGGGGCTCTCTACCGCCTCCGACGGTACCCAATCATCCCCGAGGGATCTCTGCTCCGTCGCATCCCATAGTCTCGCGACTAGAACGCCTGTGTTCTCCGGGTTGTCGTCCGTCTGTACGTCGGCGAGACGGGGGGCCGAACCGCGAGCGGGCTCGACTGCGGGAGTCAATGGGATCACCTGATCGGCGACGGTCGAGGGGCTGGACGGCGGACGGGAATCGGTTGGATCGGCGATGGCAATCTGCGGCATTTCGTCAGAATCGGCGAAACCAAGTAGCTCCAGCATTGGGAGTCTTCGTCGCCCCAACAATGGCCGTTGCCAAGGTTCCGGTTCTGGTTCAGGCCCAATGGGTGAGATCGAACGTGAAGTGGACTCGGATTGGTCGGCAACTCGGTCGGGTCGAACGGCTGTAGATTCGGGGTCGCCTATAGGTGCGGGCGGGGGTACGGCTTCCTCGATGCGCACTACGTCGACTTGTGCCGGGACACCAGATCCAACCGATTGGTGACTCAGGCGTCTGGAGCGTGCGGCGCGGTGCCGGCCGCTTCCAGCCGCGATTGTCGACGGATCAATGGCATGCCCAAGCAAACACGCACCGTTTCTCACGGTGACATGTGCCCGACATTCTTTGCAGTAACCTTGCGGCACGCGGACTCTCCATGACTCTCCACCCGTCTGAAAGCCCCACGAACCTTGTTATCGCCATGAAGATTAGTTTCCTGAAGCTCGATCCGGAACTACCTACGCCGCGCCACTCTCATCCCGGTGACGGAGGTGTCGATCTATACGCCCGCGTTGATTTCGAACTGGCACCCGGGGAACGGCGGATGATCCCTACCGGCGTCGCTATCGCCATCCCTGATAGCTATGCGGGATTGGTGGTTCCACGAAGCGGACTTGCTGCTCGGCACGGATTTGGCGTGGTCAATAGTCCCGGCCTGATCGATTCTGGCTACCGAGGAGAGGTTCATGTGATACTGGTCAACCATGGCGATGTCGCTGTCTCCCTGACGAGAGGTGAGCGGATCGCGCAACTCGTGGTGATTCCGGTCGCTGATCAAGAGTGGATCGCAGTCGAGGAACTTCCGGGATCTGAACGCGGCGAGGGCGGGTTCGGATCGACGGGTCGCTGACCTTGGGTCAGCCAGTTGTGACGGGTTACAATGCCACTCACGCGGAAGTAGCTCAGCTGGTAGAGCGCAACCTTGCCAAGGTTGAGGTCGCGGGTTCGAGCCCCGTCTTCCGCTCGGAGGGCGGCCTTGGTCGCCCTCGATGGTTAGGCGACGTGGCCGAGTGGTTTAGGCGCGGGTCTGCAAAACCCGTTACACCGGTTCGATTCCGGTCGTCGCCTCCACGGTATATAATCCCCACCAAAGGGCCCTTAGCTCAGGGGGAGAGCGCTTCCCTGACGCGGAAGAGGTCGAAGGTTCAAATCCTTCAGGGCCCACC
>CBDTUP010000022.1:0-15707 GCA_965363685.1 uncultured bacterium
TCGTCGAGCTTCGTGTCTGCCTGAGCGAGAGAGATAGCCTCGCGCAACTCTGCTTCGGTGCCCTCCGGGGTCGCTTCCCGCAGTTCAGACCGAGCCTTGGCCTCAGACAGCCGGGCCTGGATCTTGTCCTGAACCTTGTCGAGACTGGGTGCTTCAACCTCCATCGACGCCGAGATGGACTCGACGGCCGAGTTGACGGCTTCCTGCATCTTCGCCTGCTGGAGTTGACCAACGAGTTCCATGCGCTTGGCAGCCAGTTCCTGCAATCGCATAGCGTTGCTCTGCACCGCCCGCTTGGCATCCTCTGCCTGGTTGACGGCGATCTCGTACTGATCTTTGAGGCCGTTGAGGTTGTTCTCACCGGCCTGGAGCTTGAGTGCCAGACTCTGGGCCGCTTGCGTCCACTTGTTGAGGCCGTCGACGTCACTCTTCGACTTGGCATCCTCAGCTCGCAGCAGTGCTTTCTTGGCCATTTCGCGGGCCTCGCCGACGGTATCGGCGGCCTGCTCGATCTTGGCTTCGAGTTGCGTACGATGGGCAATGACCTTGGCTGCCTGATTGCGTAAGACCTGGTCCTGCTTGCGGGCTTCCTGGATCGCCTGTTCGATCTCGACCTCGGGGTCCATTGCTCCCTCGACGGTTCGCCGGAAGAGAGCCTTGATGTAGCCCCACACGCGCTTGAACATGTCTGCTCCGTTCTATGAATCTTCGCCCATACTAAGCCGCGGTGAACGCCCTATGTCGCAGTGCGGACACCATGGGAACCCCATGTCGATTGCTCAGCGGCGACGCCGGGATCTGCCCTTCACTTTCGGGGCGGATGGACGACTAGTCCGGGATGTCGACCGATTCGTCGTGGTTCGCTTCGGCGTCGACCGTGACGTGGACCTGGTCCCGCCAATTGGAGCCGTCCCGCTCCGGCGCGAGCCGAGACGTCCGAGGACCGAGCCTCCGCCGCTTCCGCTTGCCCGACGGACGTTGCGAGTACGTCCGAAATCATAGGAAACACCGCTGCCCCGTCCGCCCAGAAGGATGGAGAAGGCACTCAGCCAATCGAGGCCTCCGCCGCCGTACGAACGAGGCGCCTGGGGCGCCGGGACAGGCCGCCCACCGACGTTTATCGAACGAGGTGTAGGCGTCTCACCCTTGCGGAGCTTGCCTGCACATTCGCGGCAGACTCCCACCACCTTCGAACCGGCCGGCGTCCGGATCTCCGCTTCCTCGACGCCGGCCCGATGAGAAGGATCGAAGAAGCAATGGGCCGGTCGGTCTTCAGGCTCGACCGGGACATTCCGGCCTTCAATCAGCGCCTCAGCTGCTTCCAGTCGCCACCGGGCTTTGTCGAGACGATCAGAAAGGGCTTCCAGGTCGGCCAGCGAGACGGCCGTCTCCGAAGCATCAATGACCTCTGCATAAGTGTCGTTGGCGGTGCGGTAGTGCGCGAGAGCTTCGTCGTTTTCGGCAACCGTCACCCGATCGGATAGGTCGAGTATCTCGTTGGCAATCACGTCGAGTTGACCCTTCAACTCTGCCTTCGCCTCGTCCACTCTGCCCGCAGCCATGTCCTTGGCGCGCCGTGAGTTCCGCCAGAGCATGAAACCGATCAATCCGGCAATGATGACCATGAAGGCCAGGAAGAACCCACCCCCTCCGCCGCCGTCGGAAGGTAGATCGTCCGCGAATGCCTTGAAGGCACCGAGATCATCCCGGTCCGCGAAATCGTCGAAGGCGGCATCGATCGCCGAGTCCACGGCATCATCATCGAAATCCGTCGAGGCCGCTCCGATCTCATTGGCAGATATCACTACCACCGTGCCGAACAGCCCCAAGCCAATCAAGTCGGCTGCGAAGAGGTCGTTTCCACCTGAGGGGTCGGTTCGCAGACGGACGAAATAGAGTCCGCGCTCAGCGGCATCGACATCATCGATGAGGTCCTCGAGACCGTTGATGTCGGAGCCGGTGCCGTTCTCCGCCGCGTAATTCCGGAACTCGAGTTCGGCCAGGATTTCATCCGGTTCGGCGGCAAACGCCGGAGTGGCGGCCAAAACCACCAGGAGCACTAACAGGAGCACAGCAAATCGGTGCATCATCTTTCGCAGCATAGCGACGGCACCGGGAGTCTATCCCGACCGCCCGGCACCGGCGATCGACTAGTCGTCGAGCAAATCCCTCGACACCCGGGCAACGTGGCCCGTTGCTCTGACATTCCGATAGACGCGGTCAAGATTGCCGTCGGGGCCGACAACAAAGGTAGACCGAATCAGACCCTCGTATTCGCGTCCGTAGTTCTTCTTGGTTCCCCAGGCTCCATAGGCCACCGCCACTGCGTGATCCTCATCGGACAGGAGCGGATAGACCAGCGCCTCCTTCTCCCGAAACTTCTGCAACCTGTCAATGGGGTCCGGGCTAACACCGACCACCGAGTAGCCCGCCGACAGAAGCGAGTCGGACCGATCCCTGAAGTCGCACGCTTCAGTCGTGCAACCGGGAGTCATTGCCTTTGGATAGAAGAACATGATCAGATTCCGACCGGCAAAATCAGAGAGCGAAACCGGCGAGCCGGATTCGTCGGGCAGGGTGAATGCGGGCGCAGGGTCTCCGACTTCAAGCATGAACCACCTCGGGGTCGACTGCACCTGAGGCTACTTGCCGACCAGAGCGCGCATGAAGAACAGAGTGTTCGCCGGGCGCTCCGCCAGCCTGCGGGTCAGGTAGGGATACCACTCAGATCCATAGGGAACGTAGATGCGCAGCGGGTGGCCCTGCCGCACCAACTCCTCTTGGAGTTGAGTGCGAATGCCGTAGAGCATCTGGAACTCGAACGGTCCCTTGCGGCCGGCGACCAGCGCTCTCGTCAAATCGATCAGCCGATCGTCATGCGAGGCAATTGCCGGCTTGGCGTCGCTCTGATCCATGAGCTGCCGGGTGATGGTGGCGAAGCTGGCGTCGACATGCTCTTTGCGCGTCATGGCAATCGAATCCGGCTCTGCGTAGGCACCTTTGCACAGCCGGATGTGGCCACCGAGGGAAGCGATCCGCGCCACATCGGCACCGGTCCGGTAGAGATACGCCTGCACAGCGACACCCACGTTGCCGAATTCCTTCTGGACTGCTTCGTAGATGTCGAGAGTCGCGTCCGTATACGGGCTGTCTTCCATGTCTATGGTGACGGTCGTGCCGATCTCCGCCGCTCGACCGGCGATGAGGCGCATAGCTTCGATCGCCAACTCCCTGTCAAGAGCCAACCCCAGTTGAGTGAGCTTCACCGACACATTCGCATCGAGACCGTGGGTGTCGATCTCGTCGAGGCACGCCAGGTAGTCGTCGCGGGCCAATCGGGCAGACCCGACATCGGTGACCGATTCACCGAGGTGGTCCAGCGATGCCGTCATACCACGCTCGTTGAGTTGCTTGGCCACCGCTACGGCCTCCGCCATCGTCTCACCGGCAACGAACCGCAGCGCGAGCTTGCGGCCGGCCTTGAGCTCGGTGAACATCCACTTGGACAGCCGCAGTTCGGTGGCCTTCAGCATGACCTTGCTGAAAGCGTTGATCACTGGTCCTCCTCAGCAGCCACCGCGAACCCCCCGAGCTCCTTCGACCGCTGGGCAGCGGCCTGAACGGCGTCCTCAACCAGAGCACGGAAGCCGCGCTCCTCCAGGATGTGCATAGCCGCCGCGGTTGTTCCGCCCGGGGACGTCACCTCAGACCGCAGTTCAAACGGGCTGCGGCCGGTGGCCACGAGCAGCGCTCCGGCTCCCTTGATCGTTTGGTGGACGAGCATTTCGGCTACGTCACGGGGCAGTCCCTCCCTGATCGCAGCTTCGGTGAGCGCCTCGGCGAGAAGGAAGGCGTAGGCAGGTCCGGTCCCGGAGACTGCCGTGACCGCATCGAGGAGATGCTCGTCGAGCCTGGTCACCGGACCGACTGCACTCAGTACCCGTTCTGCGAGGTCCAGATCCTCGGTGCTCGTGAAGGCGCCGGAAGCCATCCCGGTGATTCCCTCCCGGACGATGGCGGGAGTATTCGGCATGGAACGGACGACAGGGATTTCTCCGAGCACCTTCTCAAACACCGTGGTCGGAACACCGGCGGCGAGAGAGACCAGCACCTGACGGGAGTTGAACAGGGGATGAATCTGCTCGAGGAGGCGATGCACGTCACGGGGCTTCACAGCCACAACGACAACGTCTTTGCCGGTGACGATCTCCGCCGGATCGAGAACGCATCGACAGGCGGTGCCTGCCTCAACCCGTTTCGCTCGTGCCACTCGTCGGGCTGCCAACTCGATGTCGGAATGCTCCCACCCGGCATCGAGAAGCCCCATGGCGAGAGCTTCGCCCATTGCACCTGCCCCGAGAATGGCTACCGAAGGAAGTTCTTGACTCACAACGGAACAGTATATGAGCCCGACACGGGCACACACGTTCGTGGAACAATGCACCATGAGCCGGACCAGAGCGATCCAGGCCCTCGACCGGGCAGCCGCCACCTACCGGGTGCACACGTACCACGTCGATTCGGTGGACGGTTCCTACGGCGAGTCGGTAGCAGCGGCGATAGGCGCTGAACCCGGTCGGGTGTTCAAGACCTTGATCGCGTCGGTAGATGGGCGGCACATGGTGGCCATCGTCCCCGTGGACAATCAACTCTCTCTGAAGGCTCTTGCCCGCGCGGCGCTAGGCAAACGGGCTCACATGGCCGAGGCTCAAGACGCCGAGCGTCTCACCGGATACGTCGTCGGCGGGATCAGTCCGTTCGGGCAAACGCGACGGCTGCCGGCCTACGCCGACCAGTCGGACTTCGACTACGACACCGTCTACGTCAGCGGCGGCCAGCGTGGACTCCAACTGGAGATTGCACCCACCCTCCTCCAATCAATAACAGGCGCCAGCCCAGCCCCCCTCACCTGAGTGTTTCAGAGGGCTATTCGCGGGCTAGGTATTCGCGGATCATGCCGATGACGGTGCCGACCGCACTGCTGTTGTAACCCTCAGGGATGATGATGTCGGCATAGCGTTTCGATGGCTCTACGAACTGGAGATGCATCGGTCGTACGGAGGTCAGGTACTGGTCTAGGACCGACTCCGGAGTCCGTCCACGATCGCGGATGTCTCGGTGCATCCGGCGGGCCAGGCGCAGGTCCGCGTCGGTATCGACATAGATCTTCAGGTCCATCAGATCCCGGAGACTCTCCTCCGCCAGCACCAGAATCCCTTCGAGAATGATCACCCGTCGTGGATCCACATCGACCGTATCCGGCAATCTGGCGTGAACTCCGAAGTCGTACCTCGGTTTGGCAACCTTCTGACCCTTCAGCAGGGATTCGACATGAACGACCAACAGCTCCGTCTCGAGCGAGTTCGGATGGTCGTAGTTGATCTTCGCCCGCTCCTCTGCCGTGAGCTCCGGTCGGTCCCGGTAGTAGGAGTCATGTTCGACAAGGAGCACACGATCCCTTCCGATGCCGTTGAGAACCCGTTCGGCGATCGTCGTCTTTCCCGACCCCGAACCACCGGCCATACCGATGACCATCGGCCGTCCTTCACCCTTGTCCGGCCACCTCGAGAAACTGTCAGCAGACACATCCGCAGTGTGGCTTCCGGAAGCCGTCCCGGCAAACCGAACACAGGCTCGCCGGAAACCCCGGCGTCGCGGTCGACAGCGGCTACGTTCGGGACCGCTTCAACTCGTAGAATCCGGGCATGGAAGCCAGTCCGAGCAGATGATCGAATGCCACCGCTGCATCCTCACCAGTCGGTGCCGGCGACATGATCGGACCGAAGAAGCCGGCCGGTTCAGATCCTTCGAACACGACCAGTGGAACACCTACATCCTCGCCAACGATCGCCATCGCTCCCGCCATCGAGGACTCGATCAACTCGTCCCAGGCGACGTCGTCGGCGACTGCCGCCGACACGGACTCCACCCCTGCCGCCTTCAGGACCAGGTCGAGATCGAACGTCTGCGCCTTCTGCGCGTGCCACTGATCAGCCATCGCTTTGTAGAGATCTTCAACCACGTCCGGCCCGGAAACGGCCCGGGCCACCTCGACCAGCCGCAGAGCCCGGAGACCCTCTTCCTGTGCAGCCCGCCAACGGTCCTGCCCTGCGAGATCCTGGTTCTTGATCGCCAGACTGAAGGTGCGCCAGTCAATGCTGATGTCGCGGCTCTCGCGGACTTCGATCAGCCAGCGGGCCGTGGTCCAACACCAGCGGCAGATCGGATCGAAGTAGAACGAAATGCGCATCCGCCATTTGTAGTCGCTCAGGGACCCCGGCCGAAAACCTTCCCGAGTGCCCGGGTGATGAATCTGCCTATGCGATCAAACTGAGGTTGGTTCCGATATCGGTAGATAGAGATCGAACTCCCAGAGTTCGGGAGAGTTTGCAGCTGGATTGCGGAGCTCTTCGAGGCACGGTTCGTCACCGGCGCTCCGCTCGAGCCCACGATCGTCGAACCACTTCAGGAACTCTCGCCACGTATCCGTTATGTTCTGGAGGCCAACGAACCGTGTAGCCACGTAGCGACTGCGCAGGACGTCTTTGCGGGTCAAGGGCGCCTCGACTCCGAGGCCCGGATCGATCGTCATCCATTGCTCGTACCCGTACTCCGGGTTTCCCGGTGAGGGTCCCGGGTTGTTGAACCCGAAGAATCGATGGTCGCCCGACTCTGCGCTCAGTCCGTGTTGTCGGGCGAATTCACGAATCAGGTTCCAGGCCTCGGTTTCAGGTTCCGTCCCGAAACCCAGCGCACTCGCAACCACCATCGGACCGAGTACACATTCCCTTACTTCCAGCTCTGACACGGCGTGCTCCTTTCGATCGAAGGAACCTCAGACACAGCAGCACTCCAGGACGAGCCACCCCACTACTTCCGCTTCTTCGCCTCCTTCATGGCGCGCTTCTGCTCACGTAGTACAAACACATCATCGAACACGGCCACGTCGGCGATCGAGGGCCAGTCGGCCGCTTTCTCCTCCCATCCTCGGGGTGCCGCGTCCAGCCGCTTGCCGAGTATCCCGATGAAGATCCGGGACTTCTCATTGCCATACCCGGGGAGAGCTCGCAGGCGTGTCAGCAGCGCTCCCGCATCATCGGCCGTGATCCATACCTCGGCCGCATCACCGCCGTAGTCCTCCACGATTGCGCGGCAGAGAGCCTGAGTACGTTTGGCCATTGATGCCGGGTATCGGTGAATCGCCGGCGGTCCCTTGAAATGAGCAATCAGTTCGTCTTCGTCGATTGCGGCGATGTCGGCGGCATCGAGTTCCCGGCCCAATCGACGCGACAACAGGTGAGGTCCGAAGAATGCTCGTTCCATCGGGAACTGCTGATCCAGCAGCATGCCGATCAGGAGCGCCAGCGGATTGCGCGCCAGCAATTTGTTCGCATCCTCGTCTTCAGTCCAGTGAAGCGCTTCGACCATGACTACCCACGAAGTCTACGGATCACTCGCCGACCTCGAGCCCCGACATCTCCTCGAGCGCCTTGACCAGAGCATGGTTGCCATCGCCTCCGAGTCCGCGCCGCTGCAGCGCCCGGTACATCTGGAAGATCAGGCTGGTTCCCGGCACCGGCGCGCCCAGTTCGTCGGCAGCGTCGAGAACCAGACGCAGGTCCTTCTGCTGGAGGTCGATGGTGAAACCGGGCCGCCAATCACGTTCGATCATCTGCGGACCGCGGTTGGCCAGCATCCACGACCCGGCGGCGCCCCCCTTCACCGCGCTGAGGGTCTTCTCCAAGTCCAGGCCACCGGCTTGCGCAAACAGCAACGCTTCAGAAACGGCCAGCTGAGTTCCAACCACGAGGATCTGATTGACCAGCTTCACAAGTTGCCCGGCACCGGTTGGGCCCACATGGGTGATCGTCGTTCCGAAAGCCTCCAGGTAGGGAACGGCACGATTGAATTGGGTCTCATCCCCCCCGATCATGATCGACAGCGTGCCGCGGGTTGCCCCTTCACTGCCGCCACTGACCGGAGCATCCAGCCAGAAGGCCCCTCGACTCGACACCTCCGCCGCAAAACCTTCGGTCGCAGAGGGGCTGATCGTCGAGTGGTCGATAACGAGCGCTCCCTCGCTCAAACCGGCCAGCACCCCGTCGTCGCCGTGCAGGACCGCGTCCACATCTGGAGTGTCCGAAACGCAGATCATCGTTATCCCGCATGCCGCCGCCAGCGCGCGCGGAGATTCCGCAATCGTTGCACCGTCGATTTCGTCCGCCCGCGCCCGGGTGCGATTCCAAACCGTGACGTCGTGACCCTTCTCGACCAGATTGCGGGCCATGCCCGACCCCATGATGCCGAGTCCAATAAAACCTATCTTCTCGCTCACCGCGCCTCCATGGTTCATATGTGTAAGACGCTACCCGCAGATCAGGTGGAAATCGTCCGCGTGTCCGCGAGCTCACCTGGAAAGTGAGATTCAGCGAGCTGCCCCGACGAAGATCAACCTGGCCAGGTCGGCTTCCAGGGCAACTTCGGTCTCGTCGACGACCACCACGGTCACGGGCGAGTGTTGTTCTATGCGGACGGTCCGACCCGGTTCGATGCCGTAGGCACGAAGGAGTTCCCGGTGACCGGTCGACATCTCCTCGTCGAACCCGGCTATCGATGCATCGCTGCCGACGGAAGTGATATCCAGGGTTGCCGCCACGATAGTTTCGGTCTTGCGAGCGGGAAACAATCTGCCGAGGAACCCGGCGGTGCGCGAGCTACTGACGTCCACAGTCGTATAACCGCACTCTGGACAGCATGTCAGGGTGCACGCTCCGTGCATCGGACAGGAGCCGCAAGCGATCTCGACCTCTGGATCGAACCGTGTTCCACAAAGCGGGCAAGCCATCGATTTGCTCATGCGCCCCATCCGACGAACTCGAGCACCCGACCGAGCATCCCACCGATGAAGATCGCCAGCGGGAAAACCAATGCGGTCACTGCGGCCGCCGTCTTGGCGCCCCGCTCCTTGGCGATCATCAGCACGCTGGCGACGCACGGCACGAACAACGTGATGGTGGTCATGCTGACAACGATCTGGAGCGAGGTCAGCATGCCGTCGCCGGCGATCAAGAAGAGGCCGGTGACACCGAAGTCCCGCCTGAAGAAGCCCATCATGAACGCAGTCGCCGCCTCGGCCGGCAAACGCAACCAGTCGACAACGAGGGGCTCTGAGACGCTCACCAACCATGCCAGAGCATCGACCCGATCGAGAACGAACAACAGCACCGAGCCGAGCAGGAACAGCGGGACCACTTCCCGTATGTACCACTCAACCCGTGCAACGGTCTTCAGCACAATCGGCCGAAGCGGCGGACGGCGCATGGGGGGCAGTTCCGTGATGAACACAGACCGATCGCCCGGGACCAGGCGTGCCGCCAACCAGCCGACGACAACCAGCACTCCTGCCACAACTCCGGCCCAGATGATCATCGCAGTGATCGAGATACCGCCGAGCATGCCCATGACTACACCCAACTGCGCCGAGCAGGGAACGCCGAGCGACAACAGAAGGATGACGAGCAACCGATCTCGTCTGGAGGAGAGGATCCTGGTGGTCATCGTCGCCATCGTCACGCAACCGAGGCCCAGCACCATGGGAACGACCGCGGTTCCGTTGAGTCCCATGGCCTTGAAGATCCGGTTCGTGAGGACGGCCAATCTGGGGAGGTAGCCGGAATCCTCGAGCAGGCCGAAGGCGAAGAAGAAGGTGGCGACGATCGGCAGTATCAGAGCGAGGGCGTAGGTCATGCCCATGGTCCAGACGCCGTACTCGCCGACGAGGAAGTCTCTCAGCCAGTCCCAAGTCGTTATGCGGTCGACGGCATCAATCAGCCATGGGTTGATGATCTCGCCGAACAGCGATTCCTCGAGCCAGCCGACCAGCGTACCGGCACCGAATACCCCCACGAACCAGTACAAGGCATAGAGAACCGCGGCCAAGACCGGGAGACCCCAGATTGGATGGGTGGTCAGGCGAGCAATCCATTGCTTGCGTTCGGATGCCAGGGTCGAAGGTTCGGAGCCGTGCTCACTCAACAGACCGTCGACAGCAACGAAGCGGGCCTCGAGGATCGCTGATGACAGGGGACGACCGAGAGCCTCCGCCGCCTTCGTCCTGACCCGCACGACTTCGCCGATCTGGTGTTCATCGAGTAGCCCACGTGCCCACTCCTCGACGACCGGATCGCCGGACAAGAACAACAAGGCGATCGAACGGCTGCTGAGAGCTGCCGCCGGAAGCAAGCCGCCGAGTTCACGAACGGCTTCTTCGACCGCCTCCGGATACTCGACTTCGACCGTGGCCATCTGCGGACCGGCCAGCGCCTGCTCCAGGGCTTCGATACCTTCCCCGCGCACCGCTGTGGTGGTTACGACCTGGATACCCAGGGCGCGCGCCAGCGAGTCGGAGTCGACGGAAATCCCGCGCTCGTCGGCCTCGTCCGCCATGTTCAGCGCCAGCGACATGGGAAGGCCCATCTCCGCCAGCTGCATCGATAGCAGCAAGGTACGCCGCAAGTTCTTGGCGTCGCCCACCTGCAGCACACCTACGGGTGTCTCTTCGAGGAGAACGCGCACGGTTGCCTGCTCATCTTCTGAACGCGATGGGAAGGAGAGGATCCCGGGCGAATCGACGAAAGAGTCGTCGAGACGCCTTCCGGCGGCCCGGACGATCTCGACGGTGGTCCCCGGATAGTTAGCTGCGATGACACGATGACCGGTCAACGCTTCGAACACGGTGGACTTGCCGACGTTGGGATGACCAACGAGAACGACAACTCCAGCCTGTCGAGGCGTCTCCCCTGTCATCGGAGTGTGGCAATGTCCTCCCATGACTGAGGCCATGGTCGTTGATTACCCAGGGCCGGCCATAGGGTCCGAAGGTCCGCCAGCAGGGGCAATGGGCCCGTGGTCCCGAACGAGCGTCGGAAACGGAGACCGGGCAATCATGCGCCGGTAGTGGGTTCAATCACGCCGCCGCCCGGTTCCTTTCTCAGTAACAGCCAGATTCCCAACACGACGAGCCCGGCTAGCGCCATCAACACTGCCGCCGCCAGCCGGCCGATCGCCGTCTTCTCCGCTTCGGACGTCGACTCAATCAGGTCGCGTTGCTGCTCGACGGCTTCGATGGCTGCGGCCGTGGTCGACCGATACTGTTTCAGGAGTTCGACCCCATCAGCCAGCTGTAGTTTGGCAACTCCAACCTCGATGATCAGTTCCCCCGCCTGATCGGCGATACCGCCGAGGCCTTGTCCCACCTCGCGGATCAACTCGGCCTGTTGTCGAACCTGATCGGGAAGGTCATCAATAGACTCGGCCACGCCGGCCAGCGATTCATCGAAGGGAACATCGGGGTCGTAGGGAACACCAACGAAGCTGAGCGCTCCCAAGGTTCCATCGATGACGTCGGCCACCTGTATCAGGGCAGGCATCGCATCTTTCAGGGAGTCGATGATGCGGGGAAGGTCCTCACCGCTGATTTCGGCCAGCTTATTGAGTCCGTTCTCTGCATCGTCGATGGTGGCAATCACATCGATTGCAGCGTCCTCTAATGAATCAAGGCTCCCGACGAGTTGCTCCACGATGCCCGCCACTATCGCAACGGTGTCATCGGCGGTACGAAGTGCCCGGCTACTGGCTACAAGCGTCTGATCCAGAGCTGATGCCCGGTCATCGACCGCCTCGCGCAGCAATCCTGCAGCCGACAGAGCAGTGATGGAACCACCCACAGCTACCAAGATCAGCACCACGCCGACCACTAATCGAATCCACCGCATCCAAAGATCGTACCCGCCGGAAGCGGACGCCTCTCAATGGCAACTATCCTCGATCTCGATGCCGATTCTGACTTCCAACATCGACAAGCGTGCAGATGAATTCCGATCGAACCGTTCGGCGATGTTGGAGAAACTCGCCGAGTTCGAGGAACTGATGGAAGCATCGCGACAGGGCGGCGGTCCAAAGTACATCGAACGTCACCGCAAACGCGGCAAACTCCTCGCACGAGAGCGACTCGAACTGCTCCTCGACCGCGACACACCTTTCCTCGAGTTGTCATCGCTGGCTGGGTGGGGATCGGATTTCCCGCTCGGCGGCAACGCCGTCACCGGAGTCGGAGTGGTCTCTGGGGTAGAGGTTGCGATCAGCGCCCACGACCCGACCAGCCGTGCCGGTTCATCAAATCCGATCTCTCTGGCGAAGACCCTGCGGCTTCAGGACATCGCGCGGCAGAATCGCCTGCCGCTCATCAATCTGGTGGAGTCGGGTGGCGCCGACCTGCCGACCCAGGCAGACGTGTTTCTCACAGGGGGCAAGTGGTTCCGCAATCTGACTCAGATGTCGAAGCTCGGAATCCCCACCATCTCATTGGTTTTCGGCAACTCGACCGCCGGAGGCGCCTATGTCCCGGGTATGTCGGACTACGCAGTCATGGTGAAGGAGCGGGCCAAGGTCTTCCTCGGCGGGCCGCCGCTCGTGAAGATGGCCACCGGCGAGGAATCCACAGATGAGGAACTCGGCGGTGCCGAGATGCATTCGCGGATCTCAGGGCTGTCCGACTACCTGGCCGCCGACGAATACGATGCTCTCCGAATTGGCAGAGAGATCGTTCGCCATCTCAACTGGCGCAAGCTGGGCTACGGCGCCAATCAGTCGCCGGACCAACCTCTCTACGACTCGGAGGATCTCCTTGGGATCATTTCGGCCGACCTGAAGGTACCGTTCGACATGCGCGAGGTGCTCGCGCGCGTTCTCGACGGGTCGCGCTTCGATGAGTACAAGTACGCCTACGGCACCTCACTCGTCACGGGATGGGGATCGGTGCACGGCTTCCCGGTGGGAGTCATCGCCAACCAGCGCGGAGTCCTCTTCAGCGAGGAGGCCAAGAAGGCCACGGAGTTCATTCAACTCTGCAACCGCTACGACACACCGATCGTCTTCATCCACAACACCACGGGCTACATGGTCGGTAAGGAGTACGAACAGGGCGGGATGATCAAGGACGGCGCCAAGATGGTGAACGCGGTCGCCAACAGCGAAGTCCCGCACATCGCCCTGATGGCCGGATCGTCATATGGAGCGGGCAACTACGGGATGTCCGGCCGTTCTTATGATCCCCGGTTCGTGTTCGGCTGGCCCGGTCACAAAGTGGCGGTCATGGGTGGGGAGCAACTCGCAGGAGTCATGACGATCATCGGCCGTGCGGCGGCTGCCGCCTCCGGGCGCGACCTGGACGAAACAGCCGAGGAGCAACGACGCCAGGCCATCGAGGACCAGATCGAGCGTGAGGCGCTCGGGTACTACTCAACCGGACGCGTGCGAGACGACGGCATCATCGACCCCCGCGACACAAGGACCGTTCTGGGAATCGCCCTATCTGCCGTCCACTCAGCCCCGGTTGAAGGAACCGGCGAGTACGGCGTCTTCCGGATGTGAGGTACTCGAGATGACCAACATCAGCAAGATCCTGGTCGCCAACCGCGGGGAAATCGCCCGGCGCGTGTTCCAAACGTGCCGGGCAATGGGCATCGCCACCGTGGCGGTCTACTCCGATGCAGATCGGGGTGCTCCGTTCGTCGCCGAGGCCGACGAGGCCATCGAGCTACCGGGAGCCGCTCCGGCGGAGACCTACTTGCGAGCAGACCTGATCATCGACGCGGCGAAACGAACTGCAGCAGACGCAGTCCATCCCGGCTACGGGTTTCTTGCAGAGAACGCGGCCTTCGCCGCTGCCTGTACCCGCGAGGAGCTCACGTTCATCGGTCCCCCGCCTGATGCCATCACCTCGATGGGCTCCAAGATCGAGGCCCGAAGGTTGATGCAGGCAGCCGGAGTTGCGGTAATCCCAGGCGAGGAGACCGACGGCCTAGATCCGGCAGCCATCGAAGCCGCGGCCGAACGGGTCGGGTTCCCGATTCTCGTCAAAGCCTCTGCGGGGGGTGGAGGCAAAGGTATGCGCATCGTGCGTGCCCCTATCGACCTTGCGGAAGCACTCGAATCGGCGGCGAGAGAAGCGGAGGCTGCCTTCGGCGATGCGACTCTGTTCATCGAGCGCTACATCGACGAACCACGACACATCGAGGTCCAGATCCTTGGCGACAGCCAAGGCACCGTTGTCAGTCTCTTCGAGCGAGAGTGCTCCATTCAGCGCCGTCATCAGAAGATCATCGAGGAGTCGCCGTCGCCGGTAGTCGATGAGACCTTGCGCTCCCGGTTGGGCGAGACCGCGGTCAGAGCCGCGCAAGCCGTCGGATACATTGGAGCCGGGACGGTCGAGTTCCTATTGGATCCGAACGGCGAGTTCTTCTTCCTCGAAATGAACACCCGACTCCAGGTCGAACACCCCGTGACAGAGTTGATCACCTCGCTCGACCTGGTTAGAGCCCAGATTCGTATCGCAGAGGGTCGACCCCTGGATGATGAGATCCGGAATGCGACGGTGCGGGGTCACGCGATCGAAGCCCGCTTGTATGCGGAGGACCCGCGTCACGAGTTCCTCCCAACTACGGGGACATTGCACCGTTTCGAGTTCCGTCGGGAACCGGCGTTGCCGGGTCAACCCGAACACACGGCCATTCGAATCGATACCGGAGTCGAGACGGGTTCCGACGTCTCCATCCACTATGACCCTCTCCTCGCCAAGGTGGTGGCTCACGGCCCGACCAGGGAGGAGACAGCCGGGCGTCTGGCCACGGCGCTGGCAAGCGCCCAGATTCACGGCCTGCAAACCAATCGTGGGCTCCTGGTTCGAATCCTCCGCCACCCCGAGTTCATCGCCGGGAACACAGACACCCACTTCCTCGACAGACACGACCCGGTCGAGCTGGGAGCACCGCTGGCCGATCCGGACTCGGAGAGACTGCACGCCCTCGCCGCCGCACTGGCCGGTCAGGCAGCTCAGGTTGCCGAGATGCCGGTGTTGAGAACCATTCCATCAGGATGGCGTAACAGCCCTTCCCAACTGCAGAACTTCACCTTTGTCGGCGAGAGCGGTCCCATCGAAGTCGGCTATCGCTTCGACCGCAACGGTCTCCAGGTCTGCGTTGGTGGGCAGCCGATTCCAGCCGTTCTGCGATCGTGCAGCGAGGAAACGGTTGAGATCGAGATCGAAGGCGTGCTCCGGTCCTTTCACACACATCGAGTCGACAGCACCTGGTACATCGACAGCGTCCTCGGGCATTCGGCGCTGATTGAGCAATCTCGATTCCCAATCAAGGATGACCACGCGCAACCCGGTTCTCTCACCTCGCCTCTCCCCGGCAAGGTTGTCGCAGTAATGGTTGGTGACAAGGATCGAGTGGCGCAGGGAGACACCTTGATAGTGATCGAGGCAATGAAGATGGAACATGCCGTCAAGGCCCCGACTGCCGGCATGGTCGCCTCGATTCGGGTGGAAGCAGACCAACAGGTCGACGCCGATGAGGTTCTGGCGATTATTACGCCCGACTCGGTTTGACGTCTCACCTTTCTCTCAGTCGCAGTTGACTACCGCTTGACAGAATACCGACTACCAGCTGGTCGCCAATGCGTGCGAGCCTGAGCAACTACCCATCCGACCCACGGGAACTCCGGGAAGCGAGCCACGTCTTCCAACGAGAGGTCGAAGCAGCGGGCGCTCAGCTCATGGGGTTGGCAGCGTTGGCCGCAGGTATGACTGCATTGGCCGTCACAATCACCCGCCCCGATACTGTATACCGGGATTGGTAGTTCAT
>CBDTUP010000023.1:0-15323 GCA_965363685.1 uncultured bacterium
GGTCGACCGCGCCCTGACCACATTCCGCCGGGCGGGAATCCGAGTCGATCTCACGCCGGAAGCCGTCGATGGTCTGGTCGAAGCCGTTTCAGGTCTGACACTTTCTGAGGCCAACCGACTTCTTCACCAGGCCGCCTCCGATGATGGGATCGTGAACTCATCAGACCTCAAGAAGATCCGGGTGGCCAAGGCCGCGATGTTCACGGCCGACGGCGTCCTCGAGCTGATCGATACTCCTCCCGGTCGGTTCGAGGATGTCGGAGGAATGGCATCGTTGAAACATTGGCTCGAGGTGAGAGGCAGAGCGAGGGAAGCGGGAGCAGCGATCGTGGGGATCGATCAGCCGCGCGGAATTCTCCTCACAGGCGTTCCGGGCTGCGGTAAGTCCTTGATAGCCAAGACCGTCGCTTCCTCCTGGGGCCTACCTCTGGTGCCGCTGGACCCCTCCCGGCTGTACGGCAAGTACATCGGTGAGTCGGAGGAGCGGCTCCGCCGGGCACTCGACTCCGTCGAAGCGATGGCGCCGGCGGTGCTGTGGATCGACGAGATCGAAAAGGGTCTCGCTACCTCCGGTGATGGCGACGGGGGCGTCAGTCGGCGACTGCTCGGAACTTTCCTTCGGTGGATGCAGGATCGCCCCGATGGCGTCTTCCTGGTTGCGACGGCCAACGCCGTGGCCAGCCTCCCCCCCGAACTGCTCCGCAAAGGACGGTTCGACGAGATCTTCTTCGTTGATCTGCCCAATCTCACGGCACGGCAGGCCATATTCGCCGTCCACCTCGCCGACCGCGGTCACGATCCCGATCGTTTCGATATTGTGCAGCTTGCGAACCTTTCAGACGGATTCTCCGGTGCGGAGATCGAAGCTGCGATCGTCGGTGCCTTGTATCGAGCTTTCGCCTCAGATCAGCCGTTGTCGACGAGGGATGTCGCCTCGGAACTGGGAGGAACGGTCCCGCTCTCTGTGAGCCGCGCCGAGGAAATCCTCGCCCTCCGGCGCTGGGCGAGTGAGCGATCGGTACCAGCATGATCTGCCAGCGAGCGACCAACGCGCTACCGTTGCACCCATGAGATCGCAGCGCCCCGCCCTGGCCATGCTCGATGAGCAGGTGACCGACAACGAAGCGCGGGTCCGGATCGTGCTCGCCTGGAGCGACGTTCCGTACGATGGAGACTCGATCGGCTCGCCAGACGAAGGTGCCCGACCCAGACTCGTTGGTGAAGCCACCCTGCGTGCAGTTGAGAGAATCATCGGAGACGGCACTCGCCTCGACCTGAGCGGCGTGGCTACTACCGACCTGGGAACCGCCCGCGTGGCGATTGCCGAGGTTCGGCTCGAAGGTTCCCTCGACTCCCTTGTCGGCAGCGCCGTCATTCGCGAGAACGACCCTGCCAAGGCAACCGCCCGGGCAGTCCTCGACGCGGTCAACCGCCGTCTGGAACTGATGCTCGGGTAAGGCAAGCTGTCGGCCGTCGGCTTTCAGCAATCAGCAGAGCCCGATCCCTACGAATTCGCCTCGAGTCTTTTCCTGATTCGCATGCGCTCCTCGCGGCGCACATCTGCTTCGCGTTGCCGCCTGGCATCCTCTTCGGTTTCTGCCTTCAAGGGCGGGACTGGGACCGGACGACCGTGCTCATCGACTGCCACCATTGTGAGGTAGGCAGTAGTCGTCTGCTCCCGCTGGCCCACACGCGGATCCTCACGCCAAACGCGCACCTCGACCTCCATCGAAGATCGCCAGGCCTGAGTCACTATCGCCGTCAACGTAACCAGATCCCCGATGTGGACCGGAGCGAGGAAAGTGAGGGAATCGACTTCCACTGTGACCACGCGGCCGTTGGAATGGCGCATCGAAGCGACCCCAGCCGAGGTATCGACGAGCTTCATTATCTCGCCACCGTGTATGAATCCTGCAGAGTTTGCATGAGCTAGTTGCATGACCAGAGTCATGGTCGAGACTGACTCCGACGGGGTTTTTGGTTCCATTTCTGCTCTCCTCAAATCTGATACACTACGACTCAGATTTATTGGAATGTATATGCTCAGGCGACTGTTGTGTATAGCGGAGACTACCTATGAACTTTGAACGACTCACACAGGCAACCCAACGAAGCATCCTCGACGGTCGAGCCATAGCAAACGACCGCAACCATCAGTACATCGAACCGGCGCACATACTCGGTGCTCTGCTCAGGCAAACAGAGGGCATCGTCTATCCCCTGCTCGACCGGATGGATATCTCTCCCGCCGAACTCAAGAACGAGGTGGACGCTCTGCTGGACGGTCTGCCCAGCGTCTACGGAGCGGAGGAACCTCACCTTTCCAAGGCCTCTATGCGCCTGTTCGAAGAAGCCGACGAGCAGCGCAGGAGTTTCAAGGACGATTATGTGAGTGTCGAACACATCCTGCTCGCCGTAGCGGACTCTGATGACCCGGCCGGCGTAATCCTCCGTGATCTGGGTGCCGATCGGGACTCGATCCTGAACTCCCTCACGGAAATCCGGGGCAGCCAGAGAGTGACATCCACCGATCCGGAATCCTCGTTCAACGCGCTGGAGCAATACGGGCGCGATCTCACCTCTGCTGCGCTGGCCCAGAGACTCGATCCCGTGATTGGGCGAGACGACGAGATCCGGCGAGTGATCCAGGTCTTGTCGCGGCGAACGAAGAACAATCCTGTGCTGATCGGAGAACCCGGGGTCGGCAAGACTGCGATAGTCGAGGGCCTCGCCCAACGCATCGCCGACGGTGACGTTCCGGAAGGACTAAAGAGCAAGCGAATCGTCGCTCTCGATCTCGGTGCCATGGTGGCGGGCGCCAAATATCGCGGCGAGTTCGAAGAGCGCCTCAAAGCGGTGCTGACCGAAATAACAGCCGCCGAAGGAAGGATCATCACCTTCATCGACGAGATGCACACGATCGTCGGCGCCGGCGCGGCCGAGGGTTCGATGGATGCCTCCAACATGCTCAAGCCGATGCTCGCCCGTGGTGAACTCCGCATGATCGGTGCGACGACGTTGGATGAATTCCGCAAATACGTCGAGAAAGATGCCGCGCTGGAGCGCCGTTTCCAGCCGGTCATGGTCGAACCGCCTTCGGTTGAAGACACCATCGGTATTCTCCGCGGCCTCAAGGAGCGCTACGAAGTGCACCACGGCGTACGCATCACGGATGCCGCCATCATGGCTGCCTCGGTCCTGTCAGACCGGTACATCACCGCCAGGCATCTCCCCGACAAGGCCATCGATTTGATCGACGAAGCCGCCTCACGGCTCCGCATCGAGATTGATTCGATGCCCGAAGAGATCGACGACCTCGAACGCAAGATCAAGCAACTCGAGATCGAACGTGCAGCCCTCCAGAAGGAGGAGGATGAAGGGTCCCACCAGCGCCTCGAGACCGTCGAAGAGGAACTGGCCAACTTGTCGGAAGAGAGTGACCGCCTCAAAGCGCACTGGCATCGGGAGAAAGCCTCGATCGAGGAGATCCGATCTCTGAAGGAGCAAATCGAGACGGCCCGAGCCGAAGCCGGCGTGGCCGAACGCGAGGGCAACCTGCAGCGGGCCGCCGAACTCCAGTACGGCCAACTGCGAGACCTGGACTCAGCACTCCAGGACCGCCAGGCCGCCCTCGACGCACTTCAAGCCGAGAGCCGCATGCTCTCGGAGGAGGTCACCGACGACGACATAGCCGACGTCGTCAGCAAGTGGACCGGGATTCCCGTCACCCGGTTGATGGAAGGCGAGATTCAGAAACTCGTCAGGCTCGAACAGCATCTTCACGAGCGGGTCATCGGTCAGGACGCAGCCGTGACGGCGGTATCCAACGCCATCAGACGGAGCCGGGCACGATTGTCCGATCCCAACCGGCCGATCGGATCCTTCGTGTTCCTGGGACCGACGGGTGTCGGCAAGACCGAACTAGCCCGTGCCCTTGCCGAGTTCCTGTTCGATGACGAACGGGCAATGGTGCGAATCGACATGTCCGAGTACATGGAGAAGCACACGGTCAGCCGGCTCATCGGAGCACCCCCGGGATACGTGGGCTACGAGGAAGGCGGGCAGCTAACTGAGGCGGTCCGCAGGCGGCCATATTCGGTGATACTCCTCGACGAGATTGAAAAGGCCCACAGCGACGTGTTCAACGTGTTGCTACAACTCCTCGACGATGGACGGCTTACCGACGGTCAGGGGCGGACGGTCGACTTCACCAATGCGGTACTGGTCATGACTTCGAATCTCGGGTCAGAACTGATCGATCCGGATTTGCCCGAACACGTCATTGAGGAACGGGTCATGGAGGTCGTGCACCAGAGCTTCCGTCCCGAATTCATCAACCGAGTCGACGAGTTGATCGTGTTCCTTCGTCTGACCCAAGAGCAGATCCGCGCTATCGCCGAAATCCAGATCGGGCAGCTGAGCAACCGCCTGCAGGAACGCCGAATCGATCTCGAACTCACGGACGCCGCCCTCGACTGGCTGGCGGAGCACGGTTATGACCCTTCATTCGGCGCCCGACCGCTGAAGCGGCTGGTGCAGAAGGCCATCGGCGACCCGCTGGCGATTCGCCTGCTTGAAGGCGCCTTCGTCGACGGGGACGAGATCACTGTGGGTACCGATGAGGATGGACTGGTGTTCAGCTCCTGATCGCCGACAACCGATGTTCTGGCGTTAGGAAGCGCGCAATTCTGGCGGGTTTCTAACGCCAGAACGGGAGTATCAGGCAGAGGCGCCCGAGTAGTTCCTAACTCCGTGCTGCCAGGCAACGCGGGTCATCAGAAGCATGATCACGGTGACAATCAACGTGAGCGCAAGCATCCCGCCGGTGAGCCTCGAAGCCAGGCTCTCGGCGGGAACCGTGATAGCGAAGGCCAGAGGGACCACGAACGTCAACGTCAGCCGTAGCCAAACCGGATAGATCGTGACCGGCCAGCGGCCCGCCTGAAACAGTCCGTTGAGCAGCTGCACCGTGTCGTCGACCCGGATCCACTTGAATGCCGCGGCCGCCACGACCATCCACATGCAATAGAGAATGATGGCGCCGCAGAACACTGCCACCAGGAATGCCAGCACTTCGACCCATGAGGTTTCCTCGACGATCCCCGTTACAGCCCAGCCGATGACGACCGCACCGATGATGACGTCGACCAACTGCCAGAATCGGAGATTGCGCACGCTCACCATCAACTGAGAGTCCACCGGGCGGGCAAGTACGTAGTCGAACTCACCGTCTCCGATGGTGTATATGAACTGGAAGACGTTCGGCTCAACGAACGTCCGGTTGATACCCGACAGCAAGATGTGGATGCCCATGACCGCCAGCAACTCGTGCCGGCTCCACCCGGCGAGATCGTCGGTATGAGCGAACACGAGGAAGATGGCGACCAAGCCGGTCGCCAGGCGGATGGCCGAGTCCACGAGTTGCAGGAAGAAGTTGACGCGATATTGCACCTCGTGCATTGCCCCGACTTTCCAATGCATGGCGGCAAGTCTGAACCCGTTCATGAACCGACCGCCGTGTAGCGCTTGATCGCTCCTCTCCAGGTCAACACGATTGCCCCGATGAGAAGGCCCACCCAGAGGAACTGGGTGCCGAGGCCGACGAAGATCTCCGTAGTGTCCAGCTGGCCGATCAGCACTTCAATCGGATACTGGAACGTCCACTGGAAGGGCAGCCAACCGGCCAATCGCTCAACCCAGTCGGGCATGACTGCCAGCGGTACCAGACGCCCGGACAGCAGCAACTCAGCACCGATGACGATCTCTATCAGCGCTTGCGCCCTCGTCGTCCAGAAGCTCACCAGACCCATCAGAAACAGCAACGAGAACCGAATCAGATAGCCGAGCCAGATCGCCACGAAGAAGACGAGACCCTGGAGGAGGGTCGGGCTGAGATCGGGCTTGAAGATGAGGGAGAGTCCGGCGGCCACCGGGAACCACAAGAAGATCCAAACGAACTTGAACCCGGCAAACGCCGCCAGCTGACGGTGAAAGATCGGAACCGGATGCATCAGGTCGTTGGAGATTCGGCCCGACTGAATCCAGTAATCCCACGACCCCGGGGCAAGGGCCAGGTTCATGTTGCGAACGAGAGTCCACACGATGTAGTACGAGGTGAACTCGGCGACACCGTACCCACCGATTGGACCTCCGGACTCTGCAACCGTCCTCCAGACGACGAGATACACAACGGGCTCGACCAGGAATCCCGTCAGATTGAAGAATGCCGCCCACCGGTACTGCATCTGGTTGGCAACCGCGAACTTCATCTCCGCCGCGTACACGGCGACCAGCTTCCTCACGGCTGCGTTTCCTCAACGCTCTCAGCTTCCCGTGTATCGCCGATCGCGAACGCCTGCTCAATGACGTCCTCGATCGGCGGATCCTCGATCGACAGATCGATCACGGAGTTCTCGGCCAGCAGCCGGGCGGCAACCGTCGCCACCTCATCTCGGGCCACCTCTAAGACTGCCTTGAAGGTGTCCTGCAAGATCACACGACCCATCGAATCGAGCGAACCGAGCTCACCGGAAACAGCCACCGCGATGGTCTTGTGGGCGGTGAATCGGTCCGACAGGCTGGTGAGGTCACCATCAAAAAGGATGTTCCCATGGTGGATCACGATCACGCGCTCGGCCAGCGCGGTCACATCTGCCATGTAGTGGCTGGTCAACAGGACGCTGGCCCCCGTGTCTGCCGCGTAGGCAGCGACGAACTCGCGAATCCGCTTCTGCATCGTGATGTCGAGGCCGATGGTCGGTTCATCGAGGAACAACACCTGCGGGTGCGGCAGCAAGGAGGCGAGGATCTCCACCTTCATCCGTTCCCCCAGCGAGAGGTTCCGTACCGGCTTGGTGACGATTTCGCCGACGTCGAGCAGCTCAACGTAGGCGTCTTTGCGCTTTTCGAAGTCGGATCTATCGACTTCATAGATGGCTCGGCGGAGTTCCAGTGAATCGGCCACGGGGAGATCCCATTGCAGGCTGTTGCGGTTGCCCATGATCAGCGCCACCCGCCGGAGGAATTCCGCCTCACGGCGCTCCGGACGAAAACCGAGAACCAGGGCTTCTCCTCCATCCGGATACAGCAGGCCGGACAGCATCTTCAGGGTGGTGGTCTTACCCGCACCATTCGGTCCCAGGAAGCCTACGATCTCGCCCGGTTCCAGGGAGAAATCAACGCCTTTGACCGCCTCAACCATACGGTGTTCACGATGGAACAGGGACCTGAACGAGTTTCGTAGCCCGGTCTCACGGACCGGCACCTTGAATACTTTCCGCAGGCCTCGGACGTCAATCGTTGGCATTCGTCGAATCCTGCCACACCACTGCCTCGAAGGGCGGCGATATTTCCGGGAGCGATCCCTTAAAGCGCGAAGGCTCGGCTTCCGATACCTACCATTGGTTCGGGGACTTGACCCTGACGGCCCCGGCCGCCAGGAATGTCAGATCAATTCAATAGGGAAGGCCGCAATGAGCTACAAAGCCGTCCGTGGAATCGTCCTCTTTTCGATCATTTCATTGATCCTCGCCGCTTGTGGCGGCGGCACCGAGGAGACGACTACCACGAAACCCGTCGCAGACGTCACTACCAGCACTGTGACGGGAGTTGCGACCACCACTACCGAGGCCATGGGTGGCGCGGTCGGATCACTCGAGGATGTAAAGGGTGCGACGGTTCGCATCGTTGCGCAAGGCACATTCGTAGACCCTGACTACGGGACTCAGCTGAACTCAGCAGGAAGCGGTTCCGGTTTCATCATCGATTCGTCCGGAATCGCGGTCACCAACAACCATGTGGTTACAGGTGCGGCGTTTCTCCAGGTGTACGTTGGCGGTGAAGACGAGCCGCGCAACGCCAAGGTTCTCGGTGTTTCCGAATGCTCCGATCTAGCGGTTATCGATATCGACGGCGAAGATTATCCCTATCTCGAGTGGTTTGACGGAGACGTCACAGCAGGAATGTCCATCTATGCGATCGGGTTCCCTCTCGGGACCGAGGAGTACACGATCCTCGACGGAATCGTCTCCAAAGAGAACGCCGGTGGTGAAAGCTCCTGGTCCTCGGTCGACAGTGTCATCGAGCACTCTGCCGACATCCTGCCGGGTAACTCAGGCGGCCCCGTAGTCACCGAGGACGGCAAGGTTGTCGCGGTCACATATGCAAAGGACTCGGCCGATCAGTCCTACGCCATCGGTCGCGCAGAGGCCCAACGGGTCCTCGACCAGCTCACAGCGGGCCAGGACGTTACGTCGTTGGGCATCAACGGCCAGGCCATCGTCGGCGACGACTTCTCCGGCATCTGGGTGGCATCGGTCGAATCGGGTTCGCCTGCCCAGCAGGCCGGCATCGAGGGTGGCGACGTCGTGACCCTCCTCGAGGGTCTCGTCCTCTCGACCGATGGAACGATGGCCGACTACTGCGACATACTGCGCTCGCACGACGCGAGCGATCCACTCGCCATTGAGATCTACCGTCCCGACACCGGCGAGTTCCTCGACGGAACGCTGAACTCGGGTGAAGAGTTGGTTGTCTCCTTCAGCTTCACCGACGAACTCGGCGACACCGTCGATGACACAGGTGAGTTCTACAGCGATTACGTCGACGTCAGCGATGACTCCGGCTCCCTCTATGTCGATGTGCCCGCCGGATGGACCGACGTCGATGGGCGTTCTTGGGTCGTAGGCGATGTTGAAGTCGGACCCGGATTAGCCGCGAGCCCCGACTTGGACGGCTATTACACAACGTGGTCGACTCCCGGCTTGTTCTTCGGCGCATCGACCGAGATGGTCAGCTATACAACCGAAGACGACCTTCTTGACCAGTTCTCGTTCGCGGATTCGTGCGAATCGAGTGAACGTGACTTCTACGACGACGGCCTTTACACGGGTGTGTGGGAGATCTATGAGAACTGCGGCGGCACGAACACTTCTTTCGTCAACGTCGCCGCTGTCGACCTCGATCGAACCTTCATCATGCTGGTCCAGATGCAGATAGTTACCGACGCCGACCTGGAAGCCCTCGACCAAGCCCTGGCCTCCTTCGTAGCAATCATGGACTTCTAGATGAGCTAGCAGCCATCAGCTGTCAGCAATCAGAAAGACAGGGGGCCGGCCTTCGGGCCGGCCCTCCTATTTGCTGATAGCTGCTGGCTGGAAGCTGAGAGCGTGGTCGGGCCGGAGGCCCGACCGCTACCTTGCTTCGCAAGTATCTTGCACTGCAAGGTAATCTTAGCTATACTGCTTTACATGGTAGTGAAGACATGAGCGTTGAACGTAGCTCACAACTCCTAAAAGGCGTATTGGACATGTGCCTACTGGCGATCATCGCCGAGGAACCGAGCTACGGCTACGAGATGGTTCGCAAGTTGCACGAACGGGGCCTTTCCCTGGCCAGCGAAGGCAGCATCTACCCGCTGCTCAGCAGACTCCAGCGGCAGGACCTGGTCGAAGGCTATCTGGTCGCATCAACCGAGGGCCCACGACGGAAGTACTACAGAATCCTTCCAGATGGCAAAGAACGCCTCTCCACCTGGAAGACAGAGTGGCAGGAACTGAGCGAAGGCGTCAACAGAGTGCTGATTGGAGGCAAACGTGTCGACCGATAGAACCGTTGTCGAGATCGCAAACGACTGCGAGCAATATTGGTTGCAGACACACGTGCCCCGGAAGACGGCGGCAGAGATGCGAGTCGAACTCGAACAGCACCTCAATGAAGCCGCCCTGGAGGGAAAGACGCCTACCGACGTCGTGGGCTCAGACGTCGCAGTTTTTGCGGAGGCTTGGGCGTCGGAACAACGCACACGGACTTCCAGCGACCTACCCACCTGGCAGGAGGTCGCCAGTGGCAGAACCCAGAGACGACGCAACGCCCGCCTCTCGTTCGTGGCCTACCTGGTAGGGGTGGCCGCTGTAACTGGATTTGGATACTGGATTGGGAAAGGAGACGGAGGAATGGACTTCGAAGTATGGCGCTGGGTCTGGACGATCCTCGCCGTCGTAATGCTGATAGGTGAGATATTCACGGCAGGCTTCTTCCTGCTTCCGTTCGGCATCGGCGCCGCCGCGGCCGCGTTGCTCGCCTGGTTCGAAGCCGGACCGGCGGCACAGTGGATCACGTTCTTTGTGGTATCGATCATCTCGCTGTTCTACGTGAGGCGATTCGTTCACCATCAGGATGACGACGACCCGACCCCAGTAGGAAGCAATCGATACCTCAATGCGAAAGCTGTGGTGCTCGAAGCCATCGATCCCGCGGCCGGAACCGGGATGGTCAGGATGGAATCGGAGAAATGGCGTGCTACCACCGAAGGTGAGTCGATTGAGGCAGGCACCCCGGTCAGGGTGCTGAGAATCACCGGCTCTCGCCTCGTGGTAGCCGAGTCAGATCCGACTTGACTCGGCGATTCCGACAGGGCCCCAATGCCCAGCCAGACCGCGCACAGGTCATGAGACAGAAGTAGACAGGAAACGAGAGAAGGAGAAGACATGGAGGCATTGATTGGCCTACTGATCGTCCTTGCGCTGATGGCAATCGTCATTGCAGCAATGGGCCTCAAGGTGGTCCGGCCGTTTGAGCAGGGGCTCATCGAGTTCTTGGGCAAGTACGAGCGAACCGTTGGAGAGGGTCTCCGATGGGTGATGCCGTTCGTGAAGCGCATGACGAAGGTCGACATGCGCGAGCGGGTGATCGACGTTCCCCCACAGGAAGTCATCACGAAGGACAACGTGGTCGTCACGGTCGACGCCGTGATCTACTACGAAGCGACCGATCCGGTGAAGCTTCAGTACAACGTGCAGAACTTCGCCCAGGCCGTCATCAAGCTGGCACAGACGAACCTTCGTAACGTGATCGGTGATCTACAACTCGACGAGGCTTTGACCTCCCGTGAGTTGATCAACACAACCCTACGAGCAATCCTCGATGAGGCCACGGACAAGTGGGGAACGAGAGTCGTCCGCGTCGAGATCCAAAGGATCGAGCCGCCACCGGACGTCACAGACGCAATGCACCGCCAGATGAAGGCCGAGCGCGATCGGCGTGCGATCGTGACCGAGGCAGAGGGCCAGAAGCGCTCAGCCATTCTCAAAGCTGAGGGTGTCAAGGAAGCTCAGATTCTGCGGGCGGAAGGTGAAGCCGAGGCCATCAAGCGCGTGGCCGACGCCGACAAATACCAGAAACTCACAGTCGCCGAGGGTGAGGGACAGGCAATCGAGCGGGTGTTCGGAGCGATCCACACAGGTGACCCGACCCCGGACCTCATCGCCATCCGATACCTGGAAGCACTGCAAGGCATCGCCGACGGGCAGGCCACGAAGATCTTCATGCCGTTGGAGACTTCGGGCATCCTCGGAAGCCTCGGAGCGCTGCGGGACCTCTTTGTCGACGTAGAGCCGACAGGCGAGGCCAAGTCGAGACGGGTGACATACAGCGACCCGGTTTTTGAGCCCAATGAGGAGCAGTCAGTCCCCGAGCCGCGCACGTAACAACCCAAAACACGAACCTCGGCCGGCGGAACCCCCGCCGGCCGAGTCCGCTCTCTCCCCCTGTTCTGGCGTTAGAAAGCGCGCAATTCTGGCGGGTTTCTCACGCCAGAAGGGTCGGAGGTCTCGGATTACCGATCAGGTACCAACGACTCAGCGATTTCGAGTGCCTCAGCAGCCGAGGTGGGCGGGTACAGAAGGAGGGTATAGAGATCGCATCGATCCTCGCCCTCGAACCAGGCGACGGCCCAACGATCACCCGGCAGGGGCCCGAGGGCAGCCTCCTGCCGTAGGAGGTCTACTCGGGCCGTCGGCCCGGCCCACGGTTCAGGCGGCAGGGAGCCTCGAATAATCACCATCACGGGTTCGGAGTCCTCACCTACCCACAGCTTGATCGAAGTCCCGGGGATGGTTGTGTACGCGTCGTTTCCAAGATCGGTGGCTTCTGTTCTGTCGCCTGCCGCTCGGCTCGGAGTGGTGAGCGGCCGGTAGGGAACATCGTCACACGACTCGACCGTCGGCAACGTGGTGGTGGCAACTGGAGAGGTAGACGACGTCGTCGATGAGGGATCACCAGGAACAAGGGTCGTGGTAGTGGTCGTAATCCCACCGGTGCAGGCGGCGAGAAGCAGCAACATCAAGGGAAGGGCTCGATTCACGTCGAAACCCTACACCCACCCGGTTCTGGCGTCAGGAACCCGTCAGAGTTGCGCGCTTCCTAACGCCAGAACGGGGTGTTGGGGTGGCACTACGGTGCCTCCAAGGCGGCCCTGACCTCAGCGACGACCGCCTCCGGACGATCCGTGAGGTCCCACCAGGTGTATCGGAACGTGCGCCATCCGAGGAGCTCCGTTCGGTTCTGGATCTGCCGATCTCTGCGGAATGTCGGGCGGTCCATGTGAAAAGCCTCCGAGTCCAGTTCGATCCGCACTCTTACGCTCGGAAACGCGAAGTCGGTCCTGCAGACGAAGCCCCACCGCCGGTCCTCGATGATGTATTGCGGGATTGGTTGCGGTTCCCGGGTTCCCCAAACGCGACGAAAGAGGTCCTCCAGATCGCTCTCGGTCAGTCCGTCCCAATGCAATCGAGACTCAACGTGTGGCCGGATCACACCGACACCGGCCCTACCCTTGCGACCCACCCGGGCGATGAAGGCGGAAATGTCCACGAGGGTGAACGCGCTCTGTCTGATACCTCTCTCGAGAGCCTTCTCTACCAACCACGGTGCCGAGGCACCGAGATCTACAACAGTCCGGGTGGGAGTCGTTGCCGGTATCCCATCCACATTCGCGTAGTCGACGGGAAGCAAATCTTTCGACTCGTGGACCCGAAACGGAGGCTGTTGCGTGCGTTGCCACCGCGGCACAACGATCTCGACTTGGTCGAGCGGTCGATCAAGGAGGCCGTACAGGACCGCGGCGGTGGCATGGGAAGCGAGCGCCGAAGGCCCACCGGTCAACACTGCGCTCATGACGTCCTGGTGCCACGACGGCTCGACGATAGGAAACCGGAACGTCCTGTACGCGACTCTCACAAGCTTGCCGGTTCGAACGTGGCGCTCGACAGACCGGGCTGAAACACCGGCATCTCGGAGTTGCTCCAGACTGATTACCCCGAACTGGCTCCGGGCGGTCTCCATGGCGGACATCAACCCTGTCACGTGCCCAATATGCCGGAGCCTTGGAAGGATGAGAACCCCCTTGCGGGAACCCGCCCGCCCCATCGCCTTCTGGCGTTAGAAACCCGCCAGAATTGCGCGCTTCCTAACGCCAGAACGTAGGGTGCGGGCATGGAACGCAAAGCAGCCGCGCAGGATGCATTCGCCTCGGTTGAGGGCGAGCTTCAGGCCATCAGTCAGTGGATGTACGACAACCCGGAGATCGCGATGGAGGAATACGAGACCTCCGCCAAACTGGTCTCGTTCCTCACCGACCACGGATTCGAGGTCGAGTACCCGGCCTTTGGACTCGACACGGCATTTGCTGCCCGGGTGGGCTCGAGCGGGCCTGAAGTCATTATCTGCGCAGAGTACGACGCTCTTCCGCGGGTAGGCCATGCCTGCGGCCACAACATCATCGCAACCTCGGCGCTCGGTACCGGTGTGGCGCTGGCCGGCATCGCCGACGATCTCGGAATCCGGGTCACGGTGCTCGGAACGCCCGCGGAGGAAATGCGTGGTGGCAAAGTGGATCTGATCCAGGCCGGTGCGTTCAATGGCGCGGCGGCTTCCATGATGGTGCACCCCTCCCCCGACGACGTTCTCGATCCCGCCGTCCTCGCGGTCCGGCACATCGACGTCACCTTCCACGGGCGAGACTCTCACGCAGCCTTCGCTCCCCAAATCGGCATCAACGCTCTCGATGCATTCGTGCAGGCGTATGTCAACGTCTCAACCCTGAGGCAAGCGTTCTACCCGACGGATAAGGTCCACTGCGTCATCACCCACGGCGGCGACGCCCCCAACATCATCCCGTCGATGACCAAGTCGTCCTGGTACGTCCGGGCGGGAAGCAAGGCTCGGTTGGCGGAACTCTATGACAAGGTGCTGGCCTGCTTCGAGGGGGCAGCAACGGCGACGGGATGTACATTCGAGGTCGAGGAGATAGGACACCCGTACGAGGACCTGGTCAACAACGCCGTCCTGATCGATCTGTTCGACGCCAACATCACGACACTGGGCCGAACGATGAAGCGTGCTACCGACTTCGAGCCGGGAGCAGCCGGATCAACCGATATGGGCAACGTATCCCATGTGGTACCGGCCATTCACCCCTTCCTCGGCATCCACGCCGGTGGATTCGTCAATCACCAGCCTGAGTTCGCGGCCCACACAGTTACGCCAGACGGCGAGCGCGCGGTGAGAGACGGTGCTCTAGCCATGGCATGGACGGTGATAGACCTGGCCGAGCAAGACCTGTGGGAGCAGCTCCGGTAACGGTCGCTCAGCCGCGTGTTCTGGCGTGAGAAACCCGCCAGAAATGCGCGCTTTCTAACGCCAGAACGGTCTTTGGGGCTTGGCCTACAGGATTTGGCTGAGGAACAGCTTTGTGCGGTCGTGCTGGGGGTTCGTGAAGAAGTGCTCCGGTGTGCCGGCTTCGACGATGTCGCCGTAGTCGAAGAACAGCACCCGGTCGGCTACCTCCTTGGCGAAGCCCATCTCGTGGGTGACCACAAGCATTGTCATACCCGAGCGCGCCAGTTCCTTCATCACGTCGAGAACCTCTTTGATCATCTCAGGGTCGAGCGCGGAGGTGGGCTCGTCGAAGAGCATGATGCGGGGTTCCATCGCCAGTGAGCGGGCGATAGCAACACGCTGCTGCTGGCCACCGGACAGCTGCCCGGGGAACTTATCTGCCTGTTCAGGAATGCCGACCCGCTCGAGCAAGGCCATCGCCGTTGACTCCGCGTCGGCGCGTGTGTGTTTGCGGACCCAAATCGGGGCCAGCGTGATGTTCTGCATCACCGTCAGATGCGGGAACAGGTTGAACTGCTGGAACACCATGCCGACTTCGGAGCGGATCTTCTCGATGTTGCGGAGGTCGTTGGTGAGCTCCACTCCGTCGACGACGATGCGACCTTCCTGGTGTACTTCCAGCCGGTTGATACAACGGATGAACGTCGATTTCCCCGAGCCGGATGGGCCGATGATGACCACAACCTCGCCCTCTTTGATCGTCGTCGTGACGCCCTTGAGAGCCTGGAAGTCTCCAAACCACTTCTTGACTCCGTCGCTGATGATTATGTCTTTGTCGCCTGGCACAGTTACCTCCGCTTACCGCTCGCCGACGCCGAGCTTTCGCTCCAACCTCAAGCTGGCGCGACTGACATTGAATGTGAAGA
>CBDTUP010000024.1:0-14585 GCA_965363685.1 uncultured bacterium
CGGACAAGCCTGTGCGCCTCCGGAGTCGTGATGTGTCCGGCCGAGTGGTTCTTGATGCGGCCGTCGTCGATGCAGATGAGGTTGCAGCGCATCGCGATGTCGGTGTCATGCAGTCTGACGCCCATCGAGGCGGCTTCGATGACCCGTGCAGTGGGGTTGATCGCCGCGATGTTCTCGCGTACGGCCTCGATGCCGGCCAGGTCGGCCGAGTCGATCTTGTTGATGATCGCAACGTCCGCCATGCGCAGACTGACCTCTCCGGGGTAATAGGACAGTTCGTGCCCCGGCCGATGAGGATCGACAACTGTGAAGGCGAGGTCGGCATCGTAGAACGAGAAGTCGTTGTTGCCGCCGTCCCACACGATGACATCGCACCCGTCCGGATCATTCTCAGCTGCCCGAACGATGGCTTCGTAGTCGACTCCGGCGTAGATGACGTTGCCGCGCACGATGTGCGGTTCGTACTCCTCCATCTCTTCGATCGTGCAGTCATGCTTCTCGAGGTCGGCGAGTTCGGCGAACCGCTGGACCTTCTGAGCAGTGAGATCGCCGTAAGGCATAGGGTGCCGGATGGCGACGACTTTGAGGCCCTTCTCCATCAGAGTTTCGACGACCTTGCGGGAGGTTTGGGACTTCCCGGAGCCGGTACGGACTGCACACACCGAGATGACCGGCTTTGTGCTCTTGACCTGGGTGTCTGCGGGGCCCAGGAGGATGAAGGCCGCGCCTGCTGCTTGGACGATGGCGGCGACGCCCATCACGTGGTTGTAGGAGATGTCGCTGTAGGAGAAGGCACACTCGTCTGCGCCCATCTCCTCAATGAGGCGGGGGAGTTCCTCTTCGGCGAAGATCGGGATACCGTTCGGATACAGCGGTCCTGCCAACTCGGCGGGATATGTGCGTCCTTCGATGCCCGGGATCTGCTCGGCTGTGAAGGCGACGACCTCAACGGACTCGTCGTCCCGGTAGCGAGTGTTGAAGTTGTGGAAGTCGCGTCCTGCGGCTCCGATGATGATGACTTTGCGTCTACTCACTGTGTAGTCCTTTTCTGTATTGCTAATGGCTGACGGCTCAATACCCTGGTATCTGGTTTGGGAAGTAATCCTCGAGGCCACCCTCGCGGTACACATCTGCGGTTGCGCAATGTAGCCCTCCGCCGAACGGCCCGACTGCCCAGAAGGGCACCGGAATGACTTCGAAACCGAGCTGAGAGAACTGCTCCAGCTGAGCCGTTTCCGATTCCTCGGCGAAGATGGTCTTTTCATCCAGCAACAACGTATTCATGGACAACCACTCGCTGCAGAAGCACAGCGGCGGCTTCGTGTCCTTGTTGTAGGCGGGTTCGGCGCAGGGGACGATTTCCCAATCGTTGATTTCGAACAGCTTCACCATCTCTTCGGTCATAGGGACACGTTTGCGATTGCTGAGGGCGAGGCCCGGCCGCAAGGGTATGAATGTCGCGTCGATGTGCATCGGGTGGGCTTCATAGAATAGGACTTCGTGGAGTCGGTGCTCTGGGAAGTGACGCCGCAACCAGTCGATTCCTTTGCCGTTGGTGGTCGTCGACCGCTGGACGAAGAGGTCCCTGCCGAATCGCCCTATGTCGGCCGCATCGAAGAGCGGTTCTTCTTCGGTCAGGTTCCATTGCTTCTTCTTCGTGAAGCGCTCGATCTGTTCTTCGTCCGGAAGCGACTCGGCGTAGTCCCAGAACTCCATTCCATCTACGTAGCTGGCATCTGTGAGCCGCGGTTTGGGGGCAGCTTCCCATCGGAACTCGGGATCCTGCTCGAAGTAGCTCTGGAGGAGCGGTCGGTATGCGAGGTACTCGAACCAGCGTGATCGTTGCGACATCGTCGCCTCGACGATCTCGTTGCCGACCGTAAGGAGAACGTCTCGGGGAGGCATCACTCCGAACATCGAGTCCTGGGTCCAATCGGGAGTAGAGACCTTCTGAGAGAAGTCCAGGGGCTCGGGGCGGTCCACCACCACGCCGTGCGATTCGAGGAGGGAGGCGAAGTTGTCCAACTGTTCGTTGGCGGCGTCCTCCATCTCTTGCGGCATGGGTCCATAGGTCCCTTTCGGGAAACCCCATTCGGGCCAGTCGCGGACGGTGGCGGGTTCAGGTGCTTGCACCATGGTCCCATCGGCACGACCAACTATTACTCGCTTGAGACGGCCCCACTCGGTCCACGAGTTGACGAGCTTTGGCACGACGCCTCCTCACTTGACGACGGTTCGGACCGGCGTTGCCTGGTCCGGTTGTACGCGATAGACTACCTATCGATCGATAGGTTTTGCAATCAAGGGAGTCAGTGCCATGCCAAGCTCGTTCCTTCATCCGTTCACCCGACCTCTTCGAGACGATTTCATTTCGATCGTCAGCGGCAAGGGCGCAGTCGTCGTCGACGAGAACGGCAACGAATACATCGACGGCATGGGCTCTCTCTGGTACGCCAACGTTGGCTACGGGCGCGAAGAAATCGCCGAGGCGATCGCCGACCAGGCTAGGCGATTGGGCGCCTATCACACGTTTGATCCATTCACGAACCCTCCCGCGGAAGAGGCTGCCGCCAAGATCGTCGAGTTGTCGCCCTACGACCACGCCAGGGTCTTCTTCGGGTCCTCTGGTTCGGAGGCGGTCGACACGGCGATGAAGATGGCTCGGATCGCTCAGCGTCAGCTCGGCCATCCGGAGAAGCAGATCATCGTCAGCCGCGAACGCGGGTATCACGGCACCAACTACGGCGGTACCTCCGTCCAGGGTATTCCCCCGAACCGCGAAGGGTTCGGGCCCTTGGTGCCCGGCATTATCAACGTCGTAGCCGACGACGATGAAGCAATGAAGAAGATCTTCGCCGAGCACGGAGACGATATCGCGGCGGTGATCACAGAACCCATCCAGGGTGCCGGTGGCGTATGGCCGCCGCCGCCCGGCTATTTGTCTCATCTTCGTGATCTCTGCGATACCTACGGTGCGTTCCTGATTCACGATGAAGTGATTACCGGGTTCGGGCGCACCGGCGAGTGGTTCGGGAGTCAGTTCTACGGAGTCACTCCCGACATGATCACCTTCGCCAAGGGTGTCACCTCGGGCTACGTTCCGCTGTCCGGCGTCATCGTCGGGCCGGCGGTGCTGGCCGGGATTGAAGCCGACGAGGCTTTCATTCTCCGGACCGGCTATACCTACTCAGGTCACCCGCTCGGTTGCGTTGCAGCTCTCAAGTGCTTCGAGATCCAGGAACGAGAAGGATTGCTCGCCAGAGCGACCGCCATCGGTGAGCGCTTGTCGGCGGGTCTCAATGAGCTCATGGACGAAGGCCTGCTGGTCGGAGTCCGTGGTGCCGGCGCGGTGTGGGGGATCACACTGAATGACGGTGTCGACGTGGTCGCAGTTCGTGATGCGCTCCTCGCGGAAGGCGTGATTATCAGGCCCATCCCTCCGCACATGTCGATGTGTCCGCCACTGGTGATAACCGACGAGCAGATCGACACCATGGTGTCTGCTCTGCGTAATGTACTGATCGCGACCCGATAGCCGAGCAGCATCAACGGAGGTAGACAGAAATGCTTGTAGGGGCACCGAAGGAGATCAAGAAGGCGGAACGTCGGGTTGGTTTGACTCCGACCAGCGTGAGAGAGCTCGTCGCTCACGGGCACGATGTCATTGTTGAGACCTCTGCGGGAATGGGAATCGGTGCGAATGATGACGCCTACGTCGCCGCCGGCGCCAGTGTTGTTGGTACCGCGGCGGAAGTCTGGGAACGGGCGGAGATGGTCGTCAAGGTCAAGGAACCTCAGGCTGTTGAGCGTGCTCAACTCAGCGATGACCAGGTGCTGTTCACCTATCTCCACCTGGCGCCCGATCCGGATCAGACGAAAGACCTCGTGGACAGTGGTGCAACCTGCATCGCATACGAGACGGTGAGCGATCGCAAGGGTGGCCTGCCTCTGCTGGCCCCGATGTCCCAGGTGGCCGGAAGGATGTCCATTCAGGCCGGTGCCCACTGTCTGGAAGCTCCCAACGGTGGGTCTGGCAAACTGCTTGGAGGTGTTCCCGGGGTCAAGGCTGCCAACGTCGTCGTGATTGGCGGTGGTGTCGTCGGCGAGCACGCCATCCAGATGGCTGCCGGTCTCGGCGCTGAAGTGACCGTGCTCGACAGGAATATCGGCGTTCTCGACAGGCTCGCGCGCCGTTTCGGTACCGCGCTACAGACGGTCTACTCGACGGCAGCAGCTATCGAGGATCTGGTACTGGACGCCGACCTGGTCGTCGGAGCCGTGTTGGTTGTCGGTGACCGGGCACCTCGACTGGTTACGGCTGACATGGTCAAGGCCATGCGACCGGGCAGCGTGCTGGTGGACGTGGCAATCGATCAGGGTGGATGCTTCGAGACTTCCCGACCGACCACGCATGAAGAGCCGACCTACGTGGTCGATGACATCGTGCACTACTGCGTCGCCAATATGCCGGGTGCCGTTCCCCGTACTTCGACCTATGCCCTGAACAATGCCACGCTGCCCTTCACGTTGGCCTTGGCCGACAAGGGCGCCAAGCAGGCGATGCTCGAAGACGAGCACCTGCTGCGTGGTCTCAATGTCTGCAAAGGCAAAGTCACCGAAGAGCATGTGGCAAGGGCGCTCGGCTACGAGTACATGGACGCCACAGAAGCCTTAGCCGCCTGCTGAGACGGTGCCACCTTTCCTCCCCCAGCGGGGGAGGTGGCGGCGAGCCCTTGGGGCTCGGCGGCGGAGGGGTAGAGGGTGAACACTCTACCGAGATTGCCGCCGCGGTCGTGAGCTCTCGCCGCCTAGTACCTTGTAACCAATGACAAGCCGCGGTGCCCGCTACGACATTCTGTTCGAGCCGGTTCAGATCGGTCCCCTAACTGCGCGCAATCGGTTCTTTCAGGTGCCTCACTGCAACGGGATGGGATATCGTGACCCTTCGGCGCTGGCGGCGATGCGTGGGATGAAGGCCGAGGGTGGATGGGCGGTCGTTGCCACTGAGGAAGTCGAGATTCACCACTCATCCGAGACGGCGCCGTACGTAGAAGGACGGATCTGGGACGAGCGGGACATTCCCGCTCATGCGCTCGTGACGGACGCAATCCATCTGCACGGGTCCCTGGCGGCGATCGAACTTGTCCACAACGGCATGTCGGTCGCCAACATCTATTCCCGGATCCCACCCATGGGCCCGGCGCACCTACCGACGACCCGCCCGTTCTATCCGATCCAGTCGCGGCGAATGGACAAGGCGGATATCGCCAACCTGCGACGGTGGCATCGGCAGGCCGCCATTCGATCCCTCCAAGCCGGATACGACATCGTTTATGTGTACGCCGGTCACAATCTCTCCACTCTCCAGCACTTCCTCTCGCCGCGCTACAACGATCGGACCGACGAGTACGGCGGTTCGCTCGAGAATCGGATGCGCCTGTTGCGTCAGGTTCTCGAGGACACGCTGGAGGCTGTGGATGGCAGAGCCGCGGTCGCTTGCCGGATAGCAGTAGATGAGCTGGTCGGTGACGAAGGGTTCACCCGCGACGACTTGATTGGAGTCATGGAAACGATCGGTGAGCACCCCGACGTGTGGGACTTCATGGTTGGGGCCTGGTCCGATGATTCGGTGACATCCAGGTTCGGCCCAGAGGCTCAACGTGAGGAGGTCATTCGGGGACTCAAGCAGCTGACTACCAAACCGGTGGTCGGAGTCGGTCGGTTCACTTCGCCAGATACGATGGCCCGCCTGGTCCGTCAGGGCACGCTTGACTTCATCGGGGCGGCCCGTCCGTCGATCGCTGATCCCTTTCTACCGCAGAAGATCGAGGAAGGCCGGAACGAAGACATCCGCGAGTGCATTGGATGCAACATCTGCGTGGCGAGCGACAACACCATCACGCCCATCCGCTGTACACAAAATCCCTCGATGGGAGAGGAGTGGCGCAAGGGATGGCATCCCGAGACCATCCGCCCGAAGGATGCAGACGGAAAGGTGCTGGTGGTCGGGGCCGGTCCGGCCGGACTGGAAGCGGCCATGTCGGCCGGACGCCGAGGCTACGACGTAGTGCTGGTGGAGGACTCACGAGAACTCGGCGGGCGGGTGGTGAAGGAGGCCCGGCTGCCGGGACTGGCGGAGTGGATCCGGGTTGTCGACTACCGGAGCGCTCAACTCGACCGATTGAAGAACGTGGAGTGCTTCTTTGAGAGTGCCATGTCTGCCGGCGAGATTCTCGAGTACGGGTTCAATCACATCGCGGTGGCCACCGGTTCGACCTGGCGGCGCGATGGAGTCGGCTACTCGCACTCGCGCCCGATCGAGCTTGATGATGGGATGGAGGTTCTAACGCCGGATGATCTGATGAGCGGCCGACGTCCCCGAGGCGAGGTGGTCGTGATCTTCGACGATGATCGTTACTACCTGGGCGGGGTCCTGGCAGAGTTGCTCGTGAAGGAGGATTTCGCCGTCGCATACGTGACACCCGACTCACAGGTTTCGAGCTGGACCGACATGACTCTGGAACAGCACCGAATTCAGGCCCGGCTCATGGACCTGGGTGTTGAGATCATCACCGACCACACCGTCGACCGAGCCAGTGCCGACGGCCTGGTGGTTCAATCTGTGTACACCGCCGCCGAACGCGTCGTTGAGGGCGACTCGGCTGTCTTTGTAACAAGCCGTCTCCCGAATGAGAGCCTCTATCTCGATTTGGTCGGGAGGGAGGACGCCTGGACTGATGCCGGTCTGCGATCGGTTCGCGTCGTTGGTGACGCCCTGAGTCCTGGGACCATTGCGACCGCAGTGTGGGATGGACGCCGTTTCGCCGAGGATTTGGGTGGATCAGACGAGGAGGCCTGGTTCCCGCGAGATATCGCCGTAGTCTGACGACGTGGAGATGAACATGAACCCCGGTACGCCATTCGACTCGGCACGCACGCACGCCTTTGCCTCGACCTCTTCGTTCGCCGGGGTCCCGGCCGCCACCCCGGAGGATCTCCAAGGCGCAAGAGCTGTAATCGTGGGAGCGCCGTTCGACTGGGGTACCTCTCATCGCCCGGGAACCCGCTTCGGGCCGAAGGCGATCCGGGAGAGCGACTACTTCAGTGCCGACGCCTACCGACCCCACTTGCCCACCGGACTGAACGCGCTCGAGAGCGTGGTCGACATCGGGGACATCGAACTCCATCCCGGAGACATCGAGGGTGACCTAGACCTCATCGCCGACACCGTCGCTCAGATAAGCTCGGCCGGGTCGATTCCGATCGTGCTGGGCGGCGACCACACGATCACCTACGCCAACGCCACCGGAATAGCCAGGACTCACGGATTCGGCGAGGTAGCGCTCGTTCATTTCGATGCCCACGCCGATACCGGGGAGCTGACCGGGTATGGAGCCTTATACGGCCACGGTACGCCGATGCGTCGCCTGATCGAATCCGGCGCAGTGCCGGGGAGTCGGTTCGTTCAGATCGGGCTGCGCGGTTACTGGCCCGGACCCGAAACCGTCGCTTGGATGAAGGGCGAGGGGATGCGCAGCTACATGATGACCGAGATAGAGGAGCGCGGACTCCGCCCGGTCGTCGACGAGGCGGTCGGCTACGCCGGTGAAGACGCGAAGGGCGTGTTCCTGTCGATCGACATCGACGTTATCGACCCGGGAATGGCACCAGCTACCGGCACGCCGGAGCCTGGAGGTCTCACATCGCGCCAGATGCTCGACACCGTTCGGAGAATGTCCCGCGATCTCAACGTTCTGGGAGCGGACATCGTCGAGGTGTCCCCACCGTACGACGGCCCTGGCGGCATTACCGCCCTCCTGGCAAATCGACTGGTCCTGGAGATTCTCAACGGTCTGGCCGAACGCGCCCACGGCACTAGCTCATAGGTCTCTCGGCAGTGCTGCGCCCCTGTTCGTGATACCGAACGCTGCCCGGCAAGGTCGATATCGATGGGAGGTGCTAACCTATCGATCGATAGGTTATGACTGCATCAGCGTTGCACGAAGACGAGGTCCCAACCCGCCAGCGAATACTCCGCGAGGCGTCACGGCTGTTCGCCAAGAAGGGTTATCACGGCACTTCGACCCGTGAGATCGCCGCCGCGGTCGACATCCAGCAACCGTCGCTGTTCTTCCATTTCAGCTCGAAGCGGGACATCATGTCCGAGCTCATCGATATCGATCACGGCGAATCAGCGGGTGTGGCCGAGCGCGAGGCGGCTGGAGAGGGCTCGGCTGCTCTGCGTCTCTACCGATATCTCGTTTGGGACATTGCCTTCATCTGTCGATGCGCCTATGACCTGACCGCGGTCGAAACGGTTATCGACGATCCGATCTTTGCCGACAAACTTGCCCGGCGCGACGCTCTCGTTGCATCTCGACGCTCGTTGATCGAGCAGGCGATTGAATCCGGGGAGTTTGTGAAAGTCGACCCCGACCTGGCCGAAAAGGCCATCGTCTGGATCCTGCGAGGCGACATCGCCGACACGGCGGGGGAGGCTCTGCCGGATGCTGAGGTGGTAGCGGACCAGCGCGCTTCATTCATTCTGAGGGCGTTGCTCAGCGACCCCGATCACCTGGATGAGATTCGGGCAGAAGCGGGCGCCTAGCGAACCGGCCCACCGTCCAGCGCCGAGATCCGCTCGAGTAATCCGCGCGCGAATCTCTCCGAGTTGACCGACAATCCCACTTTGGCATTCGGCTCTCGACCGGTGACATGGAAGAAGTCGACCAGGGTTCTGCCGGCCGATGGCCCCGCGCTGGTATCGACCTCGACTGCAAAGGTGCCGGTTTCGACCAGGTCGGGCCAGATCACATGGGCAACGGCGAGTGCATCGTGGATCGGTGCGCCTGTGAATCCCATCCTTCGCTGATAGTTGGGGACGAAGTAGTCGAGGAGGTCCGCAACGAAGGCTCCCGCCACCCCGCCCGGCCGGAGTTGGTCGGCATGGTCGGTAGTCAATCGCGCCTGGTGGGTCACATCCAGTCCCATCATCGTGATGTCGAGGCCGGATCGAAACACCAGATCGGCAGCCTCCGGGTCGACGTAGATGTTGAACTCTGCGGCGGGAGTGATATTGCCCAAATTCATAGCTCCGCCCATCATTACGATCCGCTCGATCCATTCAACTAGATCCGGGTGGGCCGAGATCAGCCTTGCAATGTTGGTCAGCGGACCGACCGGGATGAGCGTTATCCCTCGGTCCGAGTCCTCGAGTGTCCGAGCCAGAAAGGAAACCGCTCCGAGTTCATGTGGCTGCATGACCGGGTCGAGCAACTCGGGACCATCGAGTCCAGTCGACCCGTGCAAATACTCCGCCGTCACGAGGTTGCGTTCCAATGGAACGTCAGATCCCACCGCGACGGGGACATCGGTCCTGCCGATCAGTTCGAGCACCGCCAGCGCGTTGCGAGTGGTCTTCTCGACCGTCGTGTTCCCGGCCACCGTGGTCACGCCGAGGAGATCGATCTCGGGACTGGCGGCCGCCAACATGAGAGCGATGGCATCATCGTGGCCGGGATCGCAGTCGATGACGACGGGCATGGGAGTCACAGCAAGTCCTCAACCATGGCAAGGGTGGGGGCCGACGGTTGGGCTCCGCGAACCGTGGTGGCCAGGGCGCCTGCGATCACCGCCCGTTCCAGCGACTCGGCTTCTGTGTGCCCGGCCACCAGTGAGGCCACTATCGCCCCAACAAAGGCGTCTCCGGCCCCGACTGTGTCGACGACGTTGACCGCAGGGGGAGTGGCGCTTGCTACCTGTTGTCCCTCCCGGTGCAGGCGGGCACCGGCACTTCCCAGTGTGATGGCAACGAGGCCGCCGGTCTGATGGATCCGATCGCCGAGTTGCTCTGCCTCGATCTCGTTGACCACCAGCAGGTCGGTCTGCTCGATCAGGTCATGTGGAAGCGCCCGTACCGGGGCGGCATTCAGACAGAACAGTCCGCTGGTTCGTCGCGCCGCCTCAATGACGACCTCGAGAGGGATCTCCAACTGGCAGATGACTGCGTCGGGGTCTGTGATCTGCACATCTTCGGGACCGATCAGCCGGTTGGCGCCGGGGGCGACGACTATCTGGTTCTCACCGTCTGCATCTACAACGACCAGGGCAACGCCGGTGGCGGCAGTGGCATCGACGGTCACTCCTTCGAGATTGACGCCGCCTTCCCGGAGTAGGGCCAACGCCTGATCGGCATTCGGGTCGGATCCAACTCTCCCGATCAAGGAAACGTCCGCACCCATGCGGTGGGCGGCGAGTGCCTGATTGGCTCCCTTGCCGCCGGGGTGAGTGCCGAGCACTGCATCGGTCACAGTTTCGCCGGGCACCGGGAGTCGAGGGGCGCCGGCCACCAGGTCGAGGTTGATGCTCCCGATCACCGATACAGAGTTCATGCGCTGAGGCTAGGGCATTGCCACTCGGTGATTCGTTCACCCATCGGGTCGGGTCTCGTCAGGGGAGCGCCGGCCGATGTCGTTCGAAGAAGTTGCCGATCTCATTCTCGATGCCGAGGGCAAGGCGCAGAGGAACTGCATCGGCGTCTATCGGTCCGACAATCTGCATCCCGATCGGCACTCCGGTACTTGGGGCGACACCAATCGGCACGTTGGCGACGGGAAGACGTCCAAGAATGTTGAACGGATACGTCATCGCCAGGCTCAGCATTTCTCCCAGTTCGCTGGTGCCACCGGCGTCCGGATGGCCGAGGTCGGCGGGGATCGAAGTGGTGACCAGAGTCGGACAGATGAGCGCGTCATAGCCCGCTAGAAATACTTTGCGCTGGAGCTCAGCATACATTTCGTCACCGTATTGCCAGCTCTCTATCCATTCCTCAACCGATACCGGTTCCCGTTCAAAGAACTCGCGGATGTATGGAGTGAGCCGCTCGTCATCGGGGTTGCCTATCGCTCCCTGGAGGATCGGTCGTGATTGAAATGACAGGTGGGTCATGGCCGTGTCCTCTGCCTGTGACGTCCAGGCGAGCGGGACAGGATCGACCACAGCTCCGAGGTCACGCAGACGAGTTGCCGTCAACTCGAGGGCTTCGACGATCTCGGCCTCAGGATTGAAGTAGCCGAGGTCGGGGCTCATGGCGATGCGCATGCCGGCGATCGGTGCCATGGCCGTTGGTATCTCGATGGCGGGCGAGGAAAACATGTCGCCGAGTAGTGGTCCGGAAATCGTGTTCTGGAGCAGGATGAGGTCGGCGGCGGTACGCGCCAGCGGACCAGAGGCTGCATACGGCTCGCGATTCCAAGGCCAGAGCTCTGGGACCCTGCCCCAAGGCGGTTTGAATCCGCCCACACCATTCATAGATGCCGGGATTCGGATCGAGCCGCCTATGTCGCTGCCGATAGCCAACGTCGATGAACCGGCCGCCAGGCTGGCGCCGGACCCTCCAGATGAGCCGCCGCAGCTCAAGGCCAGGTTCCAAGGTGAACGGGTTATTCCGTGCAGATAGGTCCAGGTGACGATCGCCATCGAGAACTCGGGCGTCGTAGTGTGAGCATGCGGAATGCCACCGGCATCCAGAACGCGTTGAGTGATCGGGTCGGTGCCGGAGGCGATCTGGTCCTTGAACAGAAGCGAACCCTGCGTCCACCGTCTCCCGTCCACCCGGGGCTCATCCTTGATCGCCACCGGTATGCCTTCTAGCGGTCTCGCTGTTCCCGCAACATATGCTTCCCCAGCTGCGACGGCTTGTTCTCGCGCTTCGTCGAAGTATGTGTCCATGAAGGCGTTGACGCGAGGCTCGGTCTCCTCGGCCCGTTCGATGACCGCATCCAGGAGCTCGAGAGGGGAGAGCTCTCGATTCCGAAACTTGGAGAGGGCCTCGGTTGCGCTGAGGTAGGACAGATCTTCGGACACAAGAAACCTCCTCTTCGGCGTGGATGCGGTCGCTGGTTTCTGCTCCGTCCATTGGACGGGCCATTCCCTCAACCCTATCGGATGATAGGGTTCGCCCGGTGGACGTATGCATAACGATCGCCGGAAGCGATTCCGTAATCCGCCTTCCATTGGGCTCGACTCTCCTTGAGGCGATTCACAGCGCCGGTGTCGAAACCGACGAGTCTTGCGCTGGCACCGGAACCTGTGGTGAATGCCGGATCCGTTTCGAGGCGGATCCGCCTGATCCCACTCTCGAAGACCGGGATCAGCTGACCCCGGCTGAGGTCGACCAAGGTTGGAGGCTTGCCTGTCAGCATTCGGTGACAGGCGACCGGACGATCGAGCTCCCGCCTCCGGCAGCCACCGGCGAGTTGAGAATCGTGACGGAGTCCTACGGTGATAGGGCTGAGTTGCGTGAACGGGCGGTGGTATCCGGACGCGTGGGCTTGGCTGTCGACCTTGGGACCACGACAATCGCCTCGTTCCTGGTTGAGGAGAATGACGCCGCGCCGATCGGAGTCGACGCACGCACCAACCCTCAGCGGCGGGTTGGATCTGATGTAATCGCCAGGATTGCGCGCGCTCATGAGTCGTCAGAAGATCTCTATTTCTTGCGAGATCTGGTGGTTGAAGCTATTGAGGCGTCGGCGACATCTATCTGCCTCGAATCCGGCGTGGACCCGCGATCGGTGAACGACGTCGTAGTGGTTGGCAACAGCACGATGATCCACTTGCTGTGGGGTGTTGACCCGTTTCCCCTGGCGGTCGTTCCGTACGACCCAGTATTCCTCGAGCCTGTGTCTCAATTGGCTTCACAGTTGGGTTTTCGATCGTTCCCGAGAGCGGCGGTCAAGTCTCTGCCCGGGGTCGGTGGGCATGTCGGCTCGGACATAGTCGCCGGGTTGCTTGCCCTCGATCTGCTCCCCTCGGCAGGTCCCCGGCTCTTTCTCGATCTTGGGACGAATGGGGAGATAGTGCTGGCGATCGGCGAGTCGGCCGTCGCCTGCAGCACGGCGGCCGGACCTGCCTTCGAAGGCGTTCACATCTCGGACGGTATGCCTGCCGTCGACGGCGCTATTAGTGGCGTCGACTTGATTGGTGAAGAGTTGGTGATTTCAACAATCGGAGGGAGGTTGCCCGTCGGCTTGTGCGGCTCTGGTTTGGTCGATGGCATTGTGGCGCTGCTCCAGGCAGGCGTCATTGCTCCGAACGGCCGTGTGGCGGATCCTGACGATCTCGAAATCCCACCGGCGATTCGTCGGCGAATCGAAGAGCAGTCTGACGGGCGCTCGGTGACGATCGCAGATGGTGTTGGTATCACCCAGGCAGATGTCCGACAGGTTCAGCTGGCTGTCAGTGCGATGCGTACAGGTGTCGAAGTCCTGCTCGCAGAGGTTGGTGTGCGGCCCGACAAAGTAGTGCACACCTATGTGGCCGGCGGATTCGGCTCCAGCCTCCGTTCCTCGTCGCTCATGAAATTGGGAGTCTTGCCCCCCGGTGTCGGCGGCGTTGTCGAGCCGGTTGGAAATGTTGCCGGTAGAGGAGCGCGGTTGGTGGCCTCGAATCCGGACCTCCTCCGGGAGGCGCGTCGGGTAGCCGGGGCGGTACGGCATGTTCGGATTGAGGAGAGCGCGACCTTCACGGAAGGCTTCATCCGTAACACAGGATTCCCGCCCGTCGAGCTCTGACGAACGGGTTGTGTACGTCCTTCCGATCAGTCCTGTTGTCTGCGAAACATCTTGATGTAGCGGCCGGCAAATGGGTCCCGCCCCAGGAGAGCTTCGGTTGCTCGGATCGACAGGCCGAGGCGCGCCACATGAGTCATCACGCAGGTGGCTCCCGCCCGAATCGCTAGGGCCAGGAACGCCTGGTTGAGGGTGTGACGCTCCGGCATTCCGAACGAAACGTTTGACGCGCCGAGGCTGATGTTGGTGCCGAGGCGTTCGCTGATGAGCTCGATAGTGTCGAGAGTCACTCGCCCGGCGGTGGGGTCTGCTCCGATTGTGAGCACCAGCGGATCAATCACAACGTCTTCGATTGGGATTCCGATGGCTAGGGCCCGCTCGACGATCCGCTCGGCGATAGCGGCACGCGTCTCCGCATCTGCCGGTATCCCGTCCTCGTCCATCGTGAGGCCGATCACGGCCGCTCCGCTTGCCTTGACCATCGGAAGAACTGTGTCGAGCGATTCCTCTTCGCCGTTGACCGAGTTGACCAGCACCTTCCCGGGGGCCACCGCAAGGGCGGCCGCCAGTGATTCGGGGTTGGCGGTGTCTATGCAAAGCGGAAGCTCTACCGCAGCCGCCACAGCTTTGACCACCTCCGGCATCACGGCGGCTTCGTCCATCCCGGGAACTCCAACGTTGACGTCAAGGATGTCGGCTCCCGCCGCGGCCTGAGTGATTGCCTGGCGTCGCACGTAGTCGAGGTCTCCCTCCAGCAGGGCGGCGGCCAGCGCTTTGCGACCGGTCGGATTGATCCGTTCTCCAATCAACGTGATCGGCCCTTCACGACTGATCACTACTTCAGTTGTTTCGCTATTGACGACCGTCTTCATTTCGTCCCGCCTATGTCGGATCGTTTTCAGTTCGCGTGTTCGAGAACCTTCGTGTATTCAGCCCATTCCTCGTCAGAGATCATTCCCGCTTTGCGGTAGTGGTCGCGTGCCTCCACCAGCATCCTCTCGACCGCCCGCTCCT